>JBELMC010000049.1:0-21119 GCA_042096155.1 Dinoroseobacter sp. | reverse complement strand
AAAGCCGATTGCGCTTCAAATTGCAATTTGCGGCCCATAACCGAGGTTTGGCTGGACCCGCCCAGAAGTTCAGCAAGAATGGTCAATGCAGCGGCTTCTTCTTGCGCCCCGGTATCACGCTCAGGCGCGAGATAACTGCGTGAGATATAAGGCGTTGCCACCCGAGGATCCGAGAACATCACCCGACGCTCCGCAATCTGCGGCGGCTCTTGCGGGCGCACACGCTCTGGAATGTCGAAGTTAGGCTCCAATACGCCATAATGTTCCTTTGCCAGAGCCAGCGCGTCTTTGGGAAAGACGTCGCCAGCCACGATCACGATGGCATTGTTGGGCGCATAATGCAGGTCATAAAATGCGCGGACTTTCTCTTTGGTCAGCTGTTCTATCTCATGCCGCCAACCGATGATCGGTCGTCCATAAGGGTGATTTAGGTACAAGGCTGCGCGGCGCTGCTCGCCAAACAATCCACCGGGATCATTGTCAACCCTCTGGGAGCGCTCTTCCAGAATCACCTGAAGTTCAGGGGCAACTTCAGCCTCAGTCAAAGCCAAATCGCGCATCCGGTCGGCCTCCATCTGCATCATCAAACCAAGGCGATCCGACGCAATCCGTTGAAAATATCCGGTATAATCCCATGAGGTGAACGCGTTGCCTGAGCCCCCATTGGCCCGTACAATCCGGCTGAATTCGCCGGGTTCCAGATCATCCGTGCCCCGAAACAGCAAATGTTCGAGAAAATGCGCGACACCGCTTTGGCCAGGCGCTTCATCCGCAGCACCCACATTATACCAGACCATATGGGTCACGGCTGCGGCCCGATGATCTTCGATCACCACCAAACGCAATCCGTTTTCAAGCGTAAAGCTGCTGACATTTTCAGCGGCTTGACTAACTGTTGCGGCAAAGCTCAGGGCAGCCGTCAGACAAGCAATCGCACCGATGCGCATGGACATCCTCCTGTTCATTTTCCCAATAGGTGCGTGTGCGCGGCGATCTTTCAAGTCACTTGACAGTGACGTGACCGGTCATTCGTCTGTTGCAAGCAAGGGATCTGGCGGTGCTGCGACGGTTCGCACCCCGGCACGCCGAAATTTGTTCAGTTCCAGATGCTGATCGAGCGATTGGGACCGGTAGGCATCAAAATACACGTTCACATTCAACAGACGCTCGAGCAAACGGCCGTTGTTTTCCCGCCGGAACTCCAGATCTTCAGCTGCAAGCGTGTCGCGGATGTTGGAGTCCACACCATAGCGGCTGGCGTAGGTCACAACATCTGCTTCGCGCGACGGATCGTTCAAGCGGTTCGGATTGCCGCCAAGCGCAGCGATCACATCGGCTTGTGGGGTTGGATCTGCACGATTGGCGGCCCCTGGTGCAGGCGCTGGCAGAGCCGCCAAGTCACTTGGCATTTCTAGCGGCTTTGTTGGCAAAACGGCGAATTCGTCCGGGGATCCGGTGTTCTGCGCAATATTCATCAGCATCGGCTCAGTTTCGGAACATGCCGCCAGCGCCAGTGCGAGCAGAACCGGTGATTTCAATGTCATTTTGCCTGCCCAATGTATCATCGGAACCCTCCGGGACCTTTTTACCGCACCCTTATCTGCGGCTTTTATCGCATCTTGAGTGCCTCGTCACGGGGTCTTTGTCTTCCCAGTCCAAAGGATAAGTCCCAAAACACCCACAAATATAAACACGTCAGCAAGATTAAATGTAAACGGGTTGCGAATGCCACAACACGACATGTTTAGAAAATCAGCGACAGCGCCATAAATGACCCGATCGAGCACATTGGCCAATGCTCCACCAATCAAAAGCCCCGTTGAGGCTTTTACCCTCAGTTCAGTCTCATGCCGTGTCCAAACCAAAACAATGCCACAAATTGTCAAAGCCAAGGCGATCAGCGTCCAGCGCGATGCGCCATCGTCGCCTGAAAACAACCCGAAATTGATCCCTTGGTTCCACCCCATCCGAAAGTTCAAAATGGGCGGAAAAACATCTATCGCCAGCACCTGTTTCAAGTTCATCCAATGAACCACGACAAGTTTGCTGGCCTGATCGAGTGCAAAGGCAGAAAAAGCCGACAGAAACAACAGCCTCATGACGTCACCGCTAGTGCCGAAAGTGGCGCATGCCCGTAAACACCATGGCGAGCCCGGCGGCGTCAGCGGCGGCAATCACCTCGGCGTCGCGCATCGAACCACCGGGCTGAATCACACATGACGCCCCGGCGGAGACGGCCTCCATCAAGCCATCGGCAAACGGAAAGAACGCATCAGACGCGACAGCAGAGCCGTTTGTCAACGGCACAGACAATCCAAGCGATTGCGCCATCCGCTCTGCTTTCTTGGCCGCGATCATGGCGCTGTCGATACGGCTCATCTGCCCCGCGCCCACGCCAACCGTCGCGCCGTCTTTGACGTAAACAATTGCATTCGACTTGACATGCTTAGCAACCGTCCAGGCAAACCGCATGTCGGCCATTTCAGAATCGCTAGGCGCACGTTTGGTCACAACTTTCAGATCGATCGCGCTCCCTTGACCCATATCGCGGTCCTGGACCAACAGGCCGCCTGCGACTTGGCGATAAGCCAGCGCCGGACCTTCGAGTGCTGGCAAACCGCCGGTCGTCAGCAGCCGTAGATTTTTCTTTTTGGCAAATATATCCATAGCGTCCGCGTCGGCGTCGGGCGCGATGACCACTTCTGTGAAGATTTCGGAAATAGCTTCGGCGGTATCAGCATCCAGCATCCCGTTCAGAGCAATGATCCCACCAAATGCACTTGTCCGATCGCAATCAAACGCGGCTTTGTATGCATCGAGCATGGTGGCACCGCGCGCGACACCGCTGGGATTGGCATGCTTGATGATCGCCACGGCAGGCCCTTGGGCTGGATCAAACTCTGCTACCAGCTCAAATGCGGCATCTGTGTCGTTGATATTGTTATAACTGAGCTCTTTGCCTTGATGCTGATTTGCAGTGGCCACGCCGGGGCGGTTCGAGCCGTCAGTATAAAACGCCGCCCGTTGGTGTGGATTTTCGCCGTAGCGCAAGCCTTGGGCCAATGTGCCAGAAAAGGCGCGACGGCGCGGCGTCAATGTACCGATGGCGTCGGCCATCCAGTTCGAAACGGCAGTGTCATAGGCGGCTGTCCGGGCATAGGCCGTCTGGGCCAGAGCCTGACGAAAGGCAAAGGATGTCGCCCCATCATTTTCATCCAATTGAGCCAAAACCTCATTGTAATCCTCGGGATCGACAACCACCCCGACAAATTCATGGTTCTTTGCCCCGGCGCGGATCATTGCAGGCCCACCGATGTCGATGTTTTCAATTGTGGTTTTAGTGTCAGCGCCGCGTGCAACTGTCGCTTCGAACGGATAGAGGTTCACCACAAGCAAATCGATTGCGCCGATGCCATGGGTGTTCATCGCGGCGATGTGATCCGGGTCGTTGCGCAGCGCCAGCAATCCTCCATGAACTGCGGGATGCAGCGTCTTGACCCGGCCGTCCATCATCTCAGGAAATCCTGTCACATCCGCGACATCGGTGACATCAAGTCCTGCCGCGCGCAACATGCCAGCCGTCCCACCAGTGCTGAGCAAGGCCACACCACGCGTTGCCAGACCCTTGGCAAAATCGAGCAAGCCAGTTTTATCAGACACAGAAATCAGTGCCGTTTTGGGCGTCACCAGATCAGTCATTGCAGGGGTCCTTTGCTCTATCTATCCACAGTCAGCGTGTCGTCGCGCGTCAGATCACGCACCGGGCCTGGAATTTCCTGCGCTTTGGCAAGCGTCCAGCCGATTTCGGTCTCATAGCCCAACGCAAGACCCGACAAAACGATCTGTTTTGTCGGGCGCGGTTTAAGACGGCCTTTTTCCAAATAAACTGAAGGCTCGATTGAAATCACCGCATCTGACGACCGGAAGACCCAAACTTCACCAGAACGTGGCATGAGGCTGACAGCTGTGCCGCCCATGTCCAGTTGGCTTTCGACTTCAGGATGCAAGTGGAAGCGTATGGTATAGGGCAAACCATCGACCTCGGCGCGGTCCATTGCAAGATCATAGCAGCGCTGATCCGCCTCAGTGCTCGCAGACAGAGTATCCAGACCAATCAACCCTCGGCCATCAAGACCAAGCTCCATATAACGCAGATGGGTCAGTCCATGCGTGCGACAATACCCGTCATGACTGGCCAAAAGCGTTCCGGCCGTTTCTTCCAACAAATAGCGACTGGACAGATTGCGCGGCGTCTCAACCAGCACCTCTTGCCAGATCGGACCACTTTTGCGGGCCCCGAGCAGAGACGATGAGTAGCCGTCGATCCCAAGCGTCGAATGCAATTGCGTGGCACGGCCTGCCCGTCGCCATTCTTCGCCAAAAGTTCCGCCCGGACCACAATTCACAATCAATGGTCGGCGTCCTGATGTCAGCTCGAACGCCAAAGTGCTGGCATGAGCTTGCGAAGTCGCCTGCCCCGGGGGCGGCATGGCCACATCTACGATAATCGAACTGCGTCCACCCGACATGCGCACATATCCCATTACAGGACCATCCGTGGCGGGTGCGATCACGCCGCCCGCGGCCAAGGCCTGATCCAAACGTCCGTCCAAGCCGCGCCCACCGCCATGAAACCGCGCAAGCCCGCCATCGGAGTGTCGCAAAGCGCGCAAGGTCGGTGCAATCCGCTCAATCGCGGCCAGATGCTCCTTGAGAGGCACATTATCGCTTTCAACCAGCGCCGCCTTTGCCCAGGTGAGCAGTGTGAAAATCTCAAGAAGTTCTTCAGGGTTACGTGATGCGATGCCACCTGTGGGATCGATTTGACCTTTGCATTCGCGTTCCAGTGCCAACATGGCAGGTGTCACGTGCTGTTCCATACCCTGCAGCGAAAGGCCTGCGTAAATTACGCCTGTGAGGGCCTCGAATCGTGGTAAACCCGGCGCGGTGGTATGCCAGCGCCGCGCCAAAAACGTCGTTTGATGAGCCAGTGACTGAAAGTAAGAACCGGCCATCTGCGAGCCGTCGCCAGCCAGCAAAAATAGCGCATGGTTGATCCAACGAATCAGACGGCGGCCAGTGATATCGGGCACCCACCCCGGGCCGCTTCCGCCATGAAACCGCGAAATCCAATCACCCAACCAGAATTGCGCCGCGCTGCGAGCCTCGCCGTCCCCGACTGCGGCAAGATCATCGAGCCATGCAAACCCATGTAAATCCATCCGAAATTCGTTGGATGGCACTGGTAGATTCCAAATATTGGTCTGCTTGCCGTCGGCTTCGATCAAATGCCCAGCAAACAGAAAGTTGCCCGCCAACATTTGCCGACCACGCGCGAAGCGACCAATGGTGCGCGGCTCAGGGGCCGAGACAAATCCAGTTGCGGGGCGTTTCAATGCGGCCAGTCGTGAATGCACTCCGTCCATGACACGGTAGCGCAAGCTCCGCGTTGCAGATCTCTTGTAAATGTCACCTGTATTTTGTTCTGACATCTGCTGCTGACTGATCCCCTGTAGTGCGCAGTTTAAGCAGCCGAGCAGGCGGTGTCACCGTGCAAAACAGCTGATTTCTGCTAAGAGATGGACTTGTCCAAAATTGCAACGAAGAACCCATCCATTCCGCCGCGTGTGGCCCAGTAATCCGGGCGCAATCGCAACGCGCCCTGTTTGGTGATCCAATCCGCTGCGATTCCGTTTTCAGAAGCAATCGGACTCAGAGTCAGATCTGGGTTACGGTCGAGAGCGGCCTTGATCTGCTGTTCACCTTCTTCCGGCAACAGCGAACACGTGCAAAACACCATGCGCCCACCGGGTTTCAGCAGATTGGCAGCATGATCGATCATCGCCGCTTGCAGCTTTAGCAACCCACCCAAATTCTTTAGGGTCTTGAGGAACGGCAAGTCCGGGTGACGCCGGATCGTACCAGTGGCAGAACAGGGCGCGTCCAAGACGATCGCATCAAACAACGCCTCTGGGGCGTAGGTCAGCACATCACCCGCCAAGATCTTGGCGCTTAGACCCGTCCTGACGAGGTTTTCATGCAACCGCTCAAGCCGAGCGTCAGACACATCAACTGCTGTGACCTGCGCCCCGCTGGCGGCCAATTGAAGCGTCTTGCCGCCAGGTGCCGCGCATAAATCAGCGATCCGCTCGCCCGCCTGTGGGGCCAGTAGGCGTACGGCAATCGCAGCAGCCGCATCTTGGACCCACCAAGCGCCCTCGGCAAAACCGGGCAGTGCGCTGACCTGACCGTGATTTTGCAACCGCAAAGACCTAGTGACCAGCATCTCGGCTTCGAGGGTTTTGGCCCAACTCTCGGGATCGGACTTCACGGTTATGTCAAGCGGCGCAGCGGCGTGGTGCGCCGCTTCAATCGCATCAATTGCTTCTTTGTAAGTGGCGCGCAGCCGTTTGCGCATGCCAATCGGCAGACGCGGCACTGGCATTGAAGCCCAGTCCTGAGGAGTAATTTTCGAGATCTTGCGTAAGACTGCGTTCACCATCCCACTGGCCGCAGCATGTTTGCGCAGCGACCGTGTCAAACTCACCGCACCATCAACGACACCGTGTGGGGATGCATGGTCAACGCACAGCTCAATCACGCCAAGTCGCAAAATGTCACGTACTTCCTCAGCGGGCGGACGGTTTATATAAGTATCGATCAGACGATCCGCACGGGGGCGGTCACGGAATACAGCATTGGCCAAACGCTGAGCACGAGCCCGTTCTGATGGATCCAGCGCCGTTAAAGGACCATCACTTGTTAGCTGTTCGGCCAAACTAAGTCCCTGGTCCCGAACACCCGACAAAAGAGCCAGTGCTGCACGGCGCGGCGCGTCTCCGAGCTTGGCCATCCAATGCTACTCCCTTGTTTTGCAAGATTGTGGGCGTATATCAGGCAAGACAGTATAGCAAGAGGCCACTGATGTCCGATCCTCTGACCGCCGACGAAATCGCCCGCCGCACCGCGCTGCCTGAAGCGGCCCGCCGCGCCTTGGAAGAAGCGGAAACGCGCAAAGCCAGGATGGCACCAACAACGCTGCCGCCGGAGCTTGGAGGGCGCGATGGCCCAGAGCCGGTACGCTTTGGGGATTGGGAACGCAAAGGTATCGCGGTTGATTTCTAAATTTCGTTAGTCGATCGAAAAAATCACATTCGCCCCTGTACCACGATCCGATACAAACCGCACGCGGTCGCCATTGTACTCGACTTGTTGACAATTATACGGGATTGGCGTGCCTGACCAATCCATTTCACGACAAAAATATCCGCCTTGCCATGACCAGTTTCCAGTCAAACCATAGCGCAACGCGCTGCCCTGGATTTCGCCATTGCGTCGAACAGTCAGACGGATCGCGTTGCGCAAAAAAAACGGAGTCTTAACCGTCAATATTTTACCATTTACCAAGCTCAGAAATTCCGATTGTTTGCTAATTATTTGAAATTGTTCGGCTTGAGCCTGATGCGGCGCGCTGATCCAAAGAAATGCCGAAATCACCAAAGGAAGTATTATCCGAAGCATTTTGTCTGTCCTTGAGAGATCCATCACGCAACTTTAGTAGGGTTGGAGTTAGTTTATTCGACGTTAAAAACTACAAAGTAAATTTAAGGTGAATCGGTGTTATGTAGAAGCGATAAACAACCCACTAATTTTCAGGCTGACCATTTTGGTCCACGGCCGTTTGTGCCAGAAGCATTGCGATAGATTGGCCCACATCTTTCGTGTCACGCGCGGTGATCAGCCTGGCGCTATTCAGCCGCCACGGGCGTTTTTTGCTCAGCAATTTCGACGCGTTCGGGCCGTTCAAATACTGCAACCTCTGGCGGCGGTGACGATTTGGGGCCTGAAAAAATCCATGACAACACCTGGGCCGCGCGCCACTGCGCCATGAACACCGCAGGCACAGTGATAAGGACAATGACAGTCCCAAACAAAACGCCGTAGCCGATAGAAACAGCCAGGGGTATCAGAAACTGCGCTTGCAAAGACGTTTCCATGATCAGCGGATAGACCCCCAGAAACGTGGTCAATGAAGTCAAAAGGATTGGACGGAAGCGGTCCTTGGTTCCCTCGATGACAGCTTTACGGATCTCGTAGCCCCTCGCAAGATAGTCATTGTATAGATCAATCATCACCAATGAATTGTTGATCACCACACCTGCCAAACCAATAATCCCAAAAATCGACAAAAGACCCAAAGGGATATCCATGATAAGGTGGCCCGCAACAGCACCCATCAATCCCAACGGAATTGCCGTCATCACGACAATGGGCTGGACATAGCTGCGAAACACCAAAGCCAACAACGCGAAGATCACAAACAACGCAACTCCGGTGGCGGATCCAAGCGCACCTGCAGCATCGCCTTGCTCGCGTTGTTCGCCGCCGAACTCGATGATCAAACTGGGGTTTTCTGCCTGAAGTTTTGGCAGAATGTCTTGATTAATGATTGCGTTGGCCGCCCCGCCGGTGATCACCGACGTATCGACATCTGCCGTGACGGTTGTCACAGAACGCCCATTGCGGCGCAGGATCTCGGTCGGCGCACGGGCCTCGCGGATCTCTGCCACTGCGGAGAGCGGTAGAAGATCGCCGCCAGAGGTTCGGATTTCAGTATCGAGCAGATCGGCAAGACTGTTGCGTTGGTCTTGAGGTAAGCGCACGAAGACCCGCACATCATCGCGGCCGCGTTGCACCCGCGTCGCCTCGATCCCAAAGAATCCGGCGCGCATCTGTTGGGCCAGTTCAGTCAAGGACAAGCCGTAGACACGGGCGTCTTCTTTCAGCGCCAGAGTATATTCCAAACGTCCAGCACTAAGATCATCGCGAATGCCATACACACCAGGTATCGCGCGCAGGCCATTTTCGACCTGATGAACAAGCGGTGCGATGTCTTGGCCATCGGGCAGCGACATCTCGATGGCAATGGCGTCGCCGGCCCCAAACAATGATGCAGAGACAATCATGGATTTGACACCCGCGATCTCGCCAATCTCATCGCGCCAGAGCGTTTCAAACTCGGAAGACGGCCAAGAGCGCAGTTCGGCATCAGTAACTTTGACCACAACGTTTGCCACAGTGCCGCCAGCTCCAGCCTGATCGCCAAACGGGCCGCCACCGCCCGCTGCAACACCAACCACCATGTTGGTATTTTCGATCACCTGAGGCGCATCCTCAGACAAACCTGTTTGGATCCTGTCGCCCGCACGCAAGGCCGCTCGGCGAACCTCGTTGGCGACAGCTCTTGTCCGATCAAAGGCGGTGCCATCATTCATTTCGATATTTGCGGTGATGAACGCGCCGTCGATCGAAGGGAAAAATTCGAATTTTACATAGCCGTTGGCCATGATGCCGACGGTCACGATCATCATGCCGATGGTGCCACCAATCGGCACCAGCCAGCGTCGCGTCGCAAATTCAAGTGCCGCGTTGAACGGCTTGCTGATGAACCATTGCAAAACCGCGTCAAATCTCCGACGAATCATGTTTAAAATGCGCAATGGCAAAACAGGCCTGTAGCTGGCAGACACATCCAGCCGCGATAAAGTGCGTGGCAAGATCAACAGCGCTTGCAGCAAAGATAAGCTCAGAACGATAATCACGACAGTGGGGATGTCACCCAAAAACTTGCCGAGCACACCGGGCAGTTGAAGCAAGGGCACGAAGGCAACAATCGTGGTCAGCGCTGAGAATATAACGGGGACTGCGACGCGCTGCGCACCGTCGATTGCAGCTTGCAACGGGGTCTTCCCGCTTTCGCCATTGGTGTAGATGTTCTCGCCGATCACAATAGCATTATCGACCACGATCCCGATCGCGAGGATGAAACCAAACAAAGAGATCATATTGATCGACATTCCTGCGAGCGCCATCACTGCGAAGGTCGCGGCAAAGCTGACACCGATACCCATGGCGGACCAGAACGCCAAACGGAAATCCAAGAACAATGTCAGACACAACATCACGAGAGCCAGGCCGATCACCGCATTCTTGATCAGCAAATCAATTCGGTTTTGTAACTCTTCGGCATCATTTTGCCACAGAGACACCGTCACGCCAGGGGGCAGAGATGCCTTGTAACCATCCGCAATAAAGCGTTTCGTGGCCGCCACAACATCAAGGACTTGCTCATCACCGACGCGAAATACATTGACCGTGGCAGCAGGAGTATCACCGAACTGGGTCGCAATGTCGGTGTTTTCAAATCCATCTAAAACGGTCGCGATATCGCGTAGGAACACCTTTGCACCAGCAGCATTTGTCATCACGACGATGTTCTCAAAATCGGAACGGTCATAATTGCGCCCCAGGGTGCGCAGCGGGATCGTCAACGTATTTGTCTCGATTTGACCTGCAGGAAGTTCCAGCGAATTTGCGGCAATAACATCAGCAACCTGTTGCAGAGTGATACCGTATGCTTTCAGCGTCTCGCGGTCGATCTCAATTGAAATTTCGTAATCGCGGGTGTTGGCGGTCTCGACAAAACTGATCTCAGGAAGCAATGTCAAAGCTTCTTTCAGACGCTCTGCTTCTTGCTTTAACACCGCCTCGGACGCCTTGCCACTGATGGTGATTTCCAAAACGCGGCTGCGATTTGACCGTTGGACAACGGTCGGAACATCTGCATCCGTTGGAAAGACTGTGATCCGGTCGACTTCAGATTTGATATCATCGAGAACAGCGGCAACATCCTGGCCCAAGGTCAGGTTGATCGAAACATTGCCCGAACCTTCACGTGCGATGGCGGTGATTTCATCGACGCCGTCAATGCCGCTCAGCTGATCTTCAATCGGGCGGATAATGCTTTGCTCGATCTCGGATGGCGAAGCGCCTTGATAATTGACCCGCACGTCAATCACATCAAGGCTGAAATCCGGGAACGTTTTTTGCGGCAAGGCCATAGCGCTGAGCAGCCCAAGCGCCAGGACAAGCACCAATGTCAAATTTGCCGCTACGGGATGCTCGGCCATCCATTTGATCAGCGCAGTCATCGCGTTACTCCGTGACAGAGGCTTGACGTTGGTCAACAATCCGACGCACAGGCATGCCCGCAAACGCCGTGTCGAGCGACGAGGTCACGATCTCGGCACCTTCAGGCAAGTTCTCCGCCTGGATGTAGTTATCCTCGCCATCGACATGAATCCGAACGGCCGGATGAAACAAGAGCTTGCCGTCTTGATACAACCAAATCTGTTCCCCATCGCGAAATGCAGTTGATGCAATCGCCAACAAATGAGGCAACCGCGCGCCATCAATGGTCACCTGTGCGAACCCATTGATCAGCGCTGGCGGAATTCCCGAAGCAGGGCCCGCCGCCCCTTCCGGTGCCACGCGATCTTTCAAGCGCAGAGTCACCATGAGCGTACGGGTGCGCGCATCCAGCGCGTTGTCCACGCGGGCAACCTCGGCGTTCCACGTGTAGGTCTGACCTGCAAAATCAGCCGTTACGGAGGCGGTAGCTGCCTCGCCAGAGAACAAGCCAGGAATCAGGGCAGCGTCGGCCTGACCGATCGGTACAGAAACTTCAAGCTGATCAATGGTATACAGCGTGGCAATCGCAGATCCTGGGCTGACGACGCTTCCCAGTTCGGCTGTTTTGGTCAGCACGGCACCGTCGAACGGCGCACGAATTTCCGAGCGCGACAAAGCCACCTCCGCCGAACGGCGCGCAGCTTGCAGCGACGTCAAAGTCGCTTTCAGTTCGGATTTCTGGCTGTTGAGGGTGTCGAGTTGGTCTTGCGCAATCACGCCGCGCGCGCGCAGACGCTCGGCACGGTCGAGCTGGGTTGCGTTCAGTTCTAAGCGGGCTTCGGTCGAGGCAATATTGGCTGAAGTCTGCTCCAGCGCCGCGCGTTGTGCCTGATCATCAAGCCGGACCAAAACCTCACCGGCTTTGAAACGACCACGGGCTTCCAAAGCTGGGTGCATCTCAGTCACACGGCCAGAGGTCTCGCTGGCTAGAACAACCTGGCGAAACGGCGTGATGAACCCCTCGCCCCGCACGGGCAGTGATCCGGTGAAGACGACGGCTGGTGTCGCGTTTACCAAAACTTCGGGCCGCGGTGTCGCGACCACTTCGACCTCTGGCTTACCTGCGGCAAGCATTTGATACCCAATCACGCCGCCCCCCACCAGCGCGACCGCGATCACAAGCCAAAACAGATCTATCGTCCAAGCCCAAAGGCGCTTCATAGGTTTTCCTTTGCGTATACTTCAGGCTTTGTACGCAAAGGACTTCGATTTGGATTTGATTTGGTTCAGGTTGCGATCGACCAATGCTACGGGCGTAACCGCGTAGGCTGCTCACCTTGTCGGTATTGTCAGGTCTTCGGGGCAAATCGCTAATCGCTCAGCCCCAACACATCCATCATATCATAAGCACCAGGCGCTTTGTCCTGGCCCCAAAGGGCAGCTTTCAAGGCCCCGCGTGCAAAGATCGCACGGTCTGTGGCCAGATGGCGCAACACAATCCGCTCCCCTTCTGATGCGAAGATAACATCATGTTCGCCGACAACGTCGCCGCCTCGGATCGCGCTGAAACCGATATCCCCCGGTTTGCGCGCACCGGTGATCCCGTCACGCCCTGAATCTCGCACAGCGGATAACGAAATACCGCGTCCCTCGGCGGCAGCCTCGCCCAACATCAGGGCAGTGCCGGACGGTGCGTCAACTTTATAGCGGTGATGTGCTTCAACCACTTCGATATCGAACGCCTCATCCAGCGCAGCCGCGACCTTCTTGGTCAAGCCAACCAAAAGATTCACCCCAAGCGACATATTACCCGCCCTCACAATCACCGCGTGTCGTGCGGCGGCGTTGAGTTTGGCGATGTCCGCATCGGCAAATCCAGTGGTCCCGATAACATGTACTGTTCGCGCCTGGGCGGCGAGCTCGGCATGGGCAACCGTGGCACTCGGAGAGGTGAAATCAATCACGGCCTGCGCCTTTGCGAATGCCTCCAGCGGGTCACCGGTAACTGGCACGTCCCATGCCGCACCCCCGCAGATCTCGCCCAGATCGCGGCCCACCCATTCATGGTCGGGCCGCTCGGTCGCCGCAACCAGCTTGCAGGCCGCGCTTGCACGGATGGTCGCTATCAGCATTTGCCCCATACGGCCCGAGGCCCCGGTCACTACGATTCCCGGCAATTCGCTCATTTCGCTGTCTCCTATCTGTTGGTTTGTCGTAGCGCCGGATTGGCCACAGTGCAAAGCCTCGGTTGCAAGGGTCGCCGCAACCGCTTAGATCGCCCCGAAAGGAGACCCGCAATGGCGCGCAAATATGATGCCCCTTCGTCCGGTCCGACCCAACGCCAGTTGCGCGTGGGCGAGCTGATCCGGCGGACCTTGTCCGAAGTGCTGCAAAGGGGCGATATTCATGACCCCAAGCTCAACAGTTACTCGATCACAGTAGGTGAAGTCCGAACCTCGAGCGATTTGAAAGTTGCCACCGCGTTCGTATTGCCATTGGGGGGTAAAGACGCCGAAGGCGCGCTGTCTGCTCTGCGCGAAAACCGCCACGAACTGCGCCGCGCCGTGGCCAAGGCGTTGACCTTGAAATTCTCACCAGAGTTGAAATTTCAGATCGACGAAACTTTTGACCAAATGGATGCGACACGGCGATTATTTTCGGAACAGCGTGTCCGTCAAGATTTGGAAGACTGATATGGCACGACGGACAAAAGGCCGTGATGTTCATGGCTGGTTGGTCGTGGACAAACCTGCGGGGTTAAGCTCAACCGCTGTGGTCAATAAGATACGTTGGGCCTTCGGTGCCAAAAAAGCCGGACACTCAGGGACACTCGACCCTGAGGCGACTGGGATTCTTGCCGTTGCTTTGGGCGAGGCCACCAAAACTGTACCCTTCGTAACCGATGCGATGAAGGCTTACCGCTTCACTATGAAACTCGGGACTGCCACAAACACTGACGATGCAGAAGGACAAGTCATCGCAACCCGAGATGGCCGACCTGACACAGCCACAATACAAGCGGCTCTACCGGCATTCATCGGCGATATCCGACAGGTGCCACCGCAGTTCTCTGCCGTCAAAATAAATGGCGAGCGCGCCTATAAACGCGCTCGTGATGGCGAGGCGATGGAGATGACAGCCCGTGACCTTTATGTCGAGAGCCTCGAAATCGTGGAACGCACTGACCCAGATACGGTTATCCTCGATATGGTTTGTGGAAAAGGCGGCTATGTCCGCTCGATTGCTCGCGATTTGGGTAATGCGCTTGGCTGCAAAGGCCACGTGCTGTCCTTGCGCCGCATTTGGTCCGGCCCATTCGAACTTGACGACGCCATCACATTGGAACAAATCGAAGCGCTCGCAAAAACACCACAGCTTGATCGGTTCTTGCACCCGCTGGAAGTCGGCCTCACCGATCTTCCAGAGCTGCGCTGTACCGAACCAAACGCGCAAAAATTGCGCAATGGCAATCCGGGAATGGTGATCTCATCTGAAGCGGAATATGGTGACGAAGCTTGGGCCTCTTTCAATGGGACCGCGATCGCGATCGGAATTTACAAGGCCGGCGCGCTTCATCCCAATCGCGTATTTAACCTTTAGTCAATTCGCAGATTGATTTGCTTTGATATGCTCAAAACAACGTCCAGAGGGTTTCACCCGTGATCACCCGCACCCACCAAAAGGGCGACGCGGCGTCGGTCGCGATCTATTCCAACTGTGAACGTTACCGCTATGCGTTGACGCGGGTCTGGCAGGATGGACCAACAGTCAGCTTTGTCATGCTTAACCCATCTACGGCAACCGAGATCCAGAACGACCCAACCGTCGAGCGGTGTGAGCGCCGGGCCCGAACACTGGGTTTTGGCGGCTTTCGGGTCACCAATATTTTCGCTTGGCGCGACACGGATCCCCAAAAAATGCGTGCTGCAGCCAATCCAATCGGCCCGCATAACGACGCCGCTATCATCAATGCAGCAAATTGGTGCGATACGCTTATCTGCGGATGGGGCACCCATGGTGCATTTCTGGCGCGGGGGCGGGCGGTCGAGACGCTGCTGCGTGCAACCGACAAACCTTTACATCATCTGGGGTTGAGCAAAGCAGGCCACCCAAAGCATCCGCTCTATATCCCCTATGTCCAACAGCCAATATTGTGGGTGCCTCACTAGGTGTTCGATCCACGGTGTGATGGTGTGATCCTCTCTTTAAAATGGAAGGACACACTCATATAAAACAAGCGTTATGGCAGCGCTTGGTGCTATTTCCTCGCAGGCGCTTTTGACAAAAAAATGCCGGGAGGGCATGCATTTGTGGCGCGGCCATGCTCAGTCATCGCTTTCACCTCAGACCCCATCGGAGCATCCATCGCGCCAAATTTTGCACGCCACTCGTAAAAAAGCGCACTGCTCATACCATATTTGCAACTCCGCTCTGAAACAAACAGACCAATGTTGCCCGAAATCATCTTACTGTGAACGCCACTAAATTGCCGAGTGCAAGACCCAAACGAAACAGCGAACTTTGTCAGTATGCGGAGGTCTTAACAATCAAATCCATTCGCGCAGAATTGGGATAAGCGGGCTGTCTGCTGCAGGCATGGGGTAATCGCGCAGCTCTTTGGCCCGGGCCCATTTGAGAACCTGGCCTTCACGTGGGGCGGGCGTGCCTTTCCATTTTCGACAAATGAAAAGCGGCATCAGCAAATGAAAGGTCTCGTAGCTATGGCTCGCGAAGGTCAGTGGCGCCAGACAACTGGCCCAGGTGTCGATCCCAAGTTCTTCGTGTAATTCGCGGATCAGAGCATGCTCAGGCGTTTCTCCGGGTTCGATCTTGCCGCCTGGAAATTCCCAAAGCCCAGCCATGGATTTGCCTTGAGGGCGTTGGGCCAGCAACACGCGTCCATCCGGATCGACCAAGGCGACGGCGGAAACAAGAACCGTCTTCACGAGCGATAATCTGCGTTAATTTTGACGTAGCCATGGGTCAAGTCGCAGGTCCAGATTGTTGCCTGCGCTGCGCCAAGGCCGAGATCGACCGAAATTTTAAGATCGGACCGACGCATGTAAGCGGCCCCCGCATCCTCTGTATACCCTGACGAGACCCATCCGTTTTCGGCGACCAAGATGTCTCCGAACTTGATTTGCAGTCGGTCACGATCTGCTTGGGCCCCTGATTTCCCTATCGCCATTACGATACGGCCCCAATTCGGATCCTCGCCTGCGATCGCGGTCTTCACCAGTGGGGAGTTCGCAATCGAGCGCGCAACCTTATCCGCATCAGGAACCGACATTGCGCCGGTCACTGTCACTTCGACGAATTTGGTTGCCCCTTCGCCATCGCGGACAACTTGATGCGCGAGATCCAGCATCAACGTCTTCAAAGCGGCCTCAAACCCGACACCATCGCCGACATCAGAGCCGCATCCAGTTGCCACCAGCATCAGGCTGTCTGATGTCGATGTATCACTATCAACAGTTATCGCATTGAAGCTGAGACTATTTAACCGATTTAACATGGCTTGTAATTGGTCTTGCGGAATTGTTGCGTCGGTGAAGACATAGACCAGCATCGTTGCCATATCGGGCGCAATCATGCCCGAGCCTTTGGCAAAACCAGAGATGGTGATTGTTTTGCCACCCAAATCCACTTGAGTGGTCGCGCCTTTGGCAAATGTATCGGTTGTCATAATCGCACGGGCTGCATCCTCGCCTCGATCGATTGAAAGACCGTCTGTCAAAACGCCAAGTTGGCCGATAATGCGATCATGGGGCAGAGGCTCGCCGATCACGCCGGTCGAGGCGGTGAATATCCGCGATTGTGGTATATCCAGCATTGCGGCCGCTGCCGCGCAGAGTGCATGAACCGATTCTTGACCACAGCGTCCGGTAAACGCGTTGGAATTGCCAGAGTTTACCAAAATCGCCACACCTGCTTCGGTATTTTGATCGCAGGCCAGCTTTGACTGGCAGTCCAGCACGGCTGCAGAGCGCGTCGACGAGCGTGTGAATACACCTGCCACCGTTGCACCAGGATCCACGACAGCCAGCATGACATCATCGCGCCCCGTATATTTTACACCAGCCGCCGCCGCTGCGAATCTGACGCCCGCAACAGGCAGCAGATCGGGAAACGCGGCAGGTGCCAGCGGCGAGACAGCCGGTTGGGTCTTCACCATGCCAGATCAGTCCAGCAATTCCGACTTACGGATCAACGCGGGGTCAATTTCCTCGTCGAAACGCCGAATCTCGATGCTTGTCGTCAGCGATGTAATTGTTTCTTGGACAGCGGATTGTTGCAGCTGCGCTTCGATCTCGGCTTGTACACTTTCCAGTTCCGGCGCATCTAACGGTCTGCTTTCGTATAATTTTATAATGTGCCAACCAAATTGCGTTTGCACGGGTGGTGAAATTGCGCCGACCTCGAGTGCGATCACAGCGGCCTCGAATTTCGGGACCATCATGCCTTCACCAAACCATCCCAAGGCCCCACCGCTCGGGCCAGACGGGCCTGTTGAGTGCTCTTTCGCCAGTTCGGCAAAATCTGCGCCGCCGTCCAGTTCAGCAATAAGCGCAAAGGCTTCCTCCTGAGTTTCAACCAAGATATGAGCAGCATTATACTCCGTCCCGCTGGTTGCATTGGCAAACCGTTCTTCATACGCAGCTTGGATAGCCGCACGGCTGATAGCGGCTTCAGCCGCGCCTTTTAAAACGATGTTTGCGCGGTAGGCGCGCATCTCGTTTTCCAAGCTCAATTGATCACGTTTGGTCAGAGAATCGCCCAATGACTGCGACAGTGCCTGCTGTTGGATCAATTGCTCTAAAAGTCCATTTAGCAGGACACGATCATCTAGTGCGCTATACTGATCGGGCAGGTTTTCGGTGGCTACAATAATTGTGCCAAGTGTAATCTCTACACCGCCGACTGTTGCCAAAACAGTGTCGGCGTCTTGGGCGAAAACGGGGGCGCTCAGGCTCAGACTCGCGGCAACAGCTGCCGCGCCAAATCGATTTGTGAACACGAGGGAAAACTCCTATAAAATCGGGGCAAGTCTTTTGCCCTCACAGTCTTGATCGGCGCGCCACGTTGACAGTCCAAATAGAGGCACTTATGTGCCAAACAAGCTCTATGGGATTGCCTCAGCAACGACCTTTACGGATGTTTTAAGCCGCATGCGCATCGCCGACAAGCGCTGAGCGTCGGGGGGCGGATCACGATCGGTCACAGACGGCCGCAACAAAGAAAGAAGCCATCTTATGTTGGGTTTGGGAACGATTAGTAAAAAGATCTTCGGAACGCCGAACGATCGCAAAATAAAGTCTGTGAAACCGCTGGTCGACCAGATCAATGCGCTTGAGGCTGAGTTTGAGGCGCTGGCCGACAACGATCTGATCGCCAAAACCGCGCAGTTTCGGGACCGTGTGGCGAAAGGAGAAAGCCTCGATCAGCTGTTGCCGGAGGCTTTTGCAAATTGTCGCGAAGGTGCGCGTCGTGCGCTTGGTCTACGCGCGTTCGACACACAGTTGATGGGTGGCATTTTTTTGCACCAAGGCAACATAGCCGAGATGAAAACTGGCGAAGGGAAAACCCTTGTGGCGACCTTTCCGGCTTATCTTAACGCGCTTGATGGCGGCGCTGTGCACATTGTGACAGTCAATGATTACCTGGCTCGACGTGATGCGGAATGGATGGGCAAGGTCTATACACAACTGGGCATGACCACAGGTGTCGTCGTTCCTCAGCAGCCCGATACTGAAAAGCGTATCGCTTATGAGGCTGATGTAACCTATGCGACCAACAATGAATTGGGGTTTGATTATCTCCGCGATAACATGAAAGCGCGGCTTGAAGATATGAGCCAGCGTGGTCACTCTTTCGCGATTGTGGATGAGGTCGACTCAATCTTGATTGATGAGGCGCGCACACCGCTGATCATCTCTGGTCCGTCTGCAGACCGCTCCGAGATGTATATCACCGTCGACAAGCTTATCCCGAAGCTGACCGAAGAACATTACACATTGGATGAAAAAACCCGGAATGCGACCTTCACGGATGAAGGCAACGAGTTTATGGAAACGCTGTTGCTGGAGGCCGGGATTCTGCCAGAGGGTCAGTCGCTTTACGATCCCGAGTCGACCACGATTGTGCACCACGTGACCCAAGGTCTAAAAGCGCACCAGCTGTTTACCAAAGACAAAGACTACATCATTCGCAACGGCGAGATTGTTTTGATTGATGAGTTTACGGGCCGGATGATGGCTGGGCGGCGTTTGTCGGATGGTTTGCATCAAGCGATCGAAGCCAAAGAGGGCCAAACCATCCAGTCCGAAAACGTCACGCTGGCATCGGTCACATTCCAAAATTATTTTCGTCTCTACAATAAGCTGGGTGGCATGACAGGAACGGCTGCGACAGAAGCCGAAGAATTCCAGACAATCTATGGTCTGGGCGTTGTGGAAGTGCCAACCAATCGTCCGATAGCCCGGGTCGATGATCATGATGCCATTTATCGGACCACCAAAGAAAAATACGACGCCATCGTGATGACCATCCAAGAGGCGAACACAGCCGGTCAGCCGGTCCTGGTCGGGACAACATCGATTGAGAAATCCGAAATGCTCAGCGGATTGTTGACGAAAGCTGGGATCACTCACAATGTGCTGAATGCGCGCCAGCATGAACAAGAGGCACAGATCATTGCCGACGCGGGCAAACTGAGTGCTGTGACGATTGCAACAAATATGGCGGGTCGCGGTACCGACATTAAGCTGGGCGGTAACTTCGAATTTCAGGTCATGGAAGCAATCGCCGCAGACCCCAACGCGAACCCCGACGAGATCCGTGAAACCCTTGAACAAGATCATAAAGCCGCTGAAGACGCAGTCAAAAAAGCAGGTGGTCTGTTTGTGCTCGCCACAGAGCGTCACGAGAGTCGTCGTATCGACAATCAGCTGCGCGGCCGTTCTGGCCGTCAGGGCGATCCAGGAAAATCCTCATTCTTTTTGTCACTGGAAGATGATCTGATGCGTATTTTCGGGTCGGACCGTCTCGAGAAAGTGCTGTCTGGTCTGGGCATGAAAGAAGGCGAGGCCATCGTCCACCCTTGGGTGAATAAATCGCTTGAAAAAGCTCAAGCAAAGGTGGAAGGCCGCAATTTCGACATTCGCAAGCAGCTGCTGAAATTCGACGATGTGATGAACGATCAACGAAAAACCATCTTTTCGCAGCGCCGTGAAATCATGGAAACAGATGATGTCGTCGAGATCACACAGGACATGCGCCATCAGGTCATCGAAGATCTCGTTAATTTATACATGCCTCCAAAAACCTACGCAGATCAATGGGATACAGAAGGCTTGCATGCTGATATCTTGGGAAAGCTCGGCTTTTCCGCCGCAGTGTCTGACTGGGCTGCCGAAGAAGGTGTCGATGATGCCGAGATCACCGAGCGCCTAGAAAAGGCCTCAGACACCTTTATGGCGGCCAAGGCAGCTCAGTTTGGGCCTGAAAATATGCGCCTTATTGAAAAACAAATATTGCTGCAGACGATCGATGCCAAATGGCGCGAGCACCTGGTGACGCTAGAGCATTTGCGCTCCGTAGTTGGATTCCGTGGGTATGCGCAGCGCGATCCGCTGAACGAATACAAAACTGAGAGCTTCCAACTTTTCGAGGCTATGCTTGACAGTCTGCGTGCGGAAGTATCGGAGAAATTGGGTCGAGTACGCCCTTTGACTGATGAAGAGCAGGCCCAAATGGCACAGCAAATGAAGCACAGCAGCGTTCCAAAATTGCCAGAACCGACCACCGCGGCGAAGTCCGCAGGATTTGTGGAGGACGATCCATCAACATGGGGTAATCCTGGTCGCAACGATCCGTGCCCCTGCGGGTCAGGTAAAAAATTCAAGCACTGCCATGGTCGCTTCAATTAGAGCGTGTGAATAGGATCGTTCTGGTGTGGTTTCTGCTCACTTGTTGTTATGAATGAGACAATAGGAAAGCGGTATATGTTGATCACGCGGTAAATACCCGTTCCGCGACGGACTATGCGCGTTTCCAACCTTACAGTCATCAACGCCATCCGTGAACCGCCCCGGGTTTACCGGAGTGTAAAACACTCCAAAGGTGAGCCTTATGACGAAGAGACCACA
>JBELMC010000048.1:0-21573 GCA_042096155.1 Dinoroseobacter sp. | reverse complement strand
ATCACATTGCGCGCCAAGACACGATCGGATCCTTCATATAATCCCGGCGGAATCCGCGCACTGAGCGAGGCGTTCGCCAAATCTTTTCCCGAAACAGCGGCCAGAGTGTCCGCACCCTCGAGCCCGCCGAACGCATTCAATTGCTGGCGCGGTATCCAGCTTGTGCCCACCCAGCCCTGATCACTGATCTTCGCGGGTCGAGACGATACAGCCAGACGGTCCAACATCTGCACGAACAAACCAGACAAGGGCAGTGTGCTCCACTCCGCGTTGGCCGTGACGTGAACCAGGACGATTTGCCCCTGCCCGAGGCTTTTGCGGGTGACCACCGGCGTGCCATCCGTCAGCGCTGCAATCACGCGTTCCGGCAAATCAGGATCCGGTTGCGCCATCACCTGCGCTGAAACTTGGACGTCCTGGGGAACCTGCAAGCCGTAAAAAGGAGAGCCTTCGGCGAAAGGACGCAGCGTTTTGGGCGCGCCCCAGCTCATCGCGCCCCCAACCGAGCGACCACCCGCCCGAAGCCGCACGGGCAATAACGGTGCCTCATCCGCGCGCGCAACGTCCGATGCGGCCAGGCGCGGCCCGGCAAATCGCAGCAGCAGACCACCATTTTTGACCCATGTCGTCAGGCCTTGTTGCTCGGGCGCGGCCAAGTTTGCAACATCTGCCAGAATAATCGCATCCGGATTGGCCAGAAGCACATCCTGTAACGGCAATTCCAAAAGATCCGCGTTAGGGGCCAGCGCACGGCGCAGAAAATGTAGTGGATCCAACAGCTCAAGGCCCTCTGACCCGTCGCGTCCAGTGAACAACGCAATCTCGCGACGGCGCAGGCTATCATCGGCCAGACTGACTGCGCCGGCATGACTTTGTCCCTCTAGCTGAAACCGCGTGATGCGGTTGCGCAATTCTGATGGCAGATCCAACAAGACCGCGGCTGTTTCGTCGCCTGCCGCAAAGGTCATCGGCACCCGCGCGAGGTCTGTAGTCGCGTCGTTTGGGTCAGGACCGCGTACAACCAAAGTGGTCTCGAGCACACCGCCTGCCGGACTGCGCAACGCGTTCACAGCGATCATCCCATCTTGGAATGTCGGCGGGCGCAATGTTGTCAGGGTCCGGTTGCCCGCTACGATACGCAGAGACCCAAAGCTTTGGAACTGCGCTGCCAAATCTTCAGCCCCCGCGCGGGCAATGCCGTCGCTGAACCACAGCGTATCGAACGGCCCATCCAACATCTTGGCCCATGCAGATACCGCCGCAAGGTCTGGCTCCCAGGCGTTTGGCTGCAACCCTGCAGCCCGTTGCGCGCTGCGTGACGCGGGCGCAAACTCCGCGCCACCCTTCGGAAGGTCGGTCAATTGAACCAATGCCACCAGACGGCCTGTGCGCCCGGCTATAGTCAGCACCTCGGTGATCCGATCACGCCGAGCGATCCAATCGCGCGCAGATGCCCAAGAGCTGTCGGTGAGGACCAACAACGGTAGATTTCTGGCCTCGCGATTTTCAGGGTTCAACACCGGCCCCGAGAACCCGATGATGATCGCCGCCATTGCCAATGCGCGCAGCAGCAACAGCCACCATGGGGTTTTGTCAGCTTCAACCTCGCGATCGCGCAATCCCAACAAAAGCGCCACACCGGGAAACTTTCGCCGGATGGGCGCAGGCGGTACGGCCCGCAAAATCAGCCACAATATGGGCAAACCGATCAGCCCGAGCAACAAAAACGGGGTCGAGAAAGCAATTGGTCCGATAGCAAACATGGCAGCTAAAGATCCTTGGCCAAAGCATGGTATAACCACAACAAAGCAGGCTCCGCAGGCGTCCCGGTCTTGTGGGTTGTCACACGCCACCCGGTCCGCTTAGCCAAATGATGCAGCCAATCGCGCCGCGCTGCCAGACGGTCCAGATAAGCGTGCCGTACGCCACCAGCTCTGCGTGTTTCATACGTCATGCTTTCTTGCATCGATGTAAACACTGTCCGCCCGGCATAAGGGAACGTCTCTTCATCCGGGTCCAGCACCTGGACCATGGCGCCCTTCACCCCACGATCCGCGGCTGAGGTTAGTGCTTTCTCGACCGGTTCTGTTGGGCCCAGAAAATCCGATAGATAAACGGCACGAGCCCCGGCAGGCAGCGTTTTCTGTGCAGGTGCACCGTAATCGTTCTGCGTGACAGGGTCCATAAGCGCTTGGGCCAATCGAAGCAGCTGCGCTTTGCCACCCTTTGGCGCTTCGGCCAATCGCGTAAGGCCGACCCTTTCGCCGCCCCGGATCGATAAGATCGCCAACGCCATGGCCAAGGTCTGCGCCCGGCGCAGTTTTGAGGGCCGCGCCGTGGCGCCGGTGAACCCCATCGAGGCGGAATCGTCGACCCAAACCATAATCGCCTGCGCGGCCTGCCATTCGGTTTCACGGACAAACGCGCCATCTGCGCGTGCTGAGCGACGCCAATCAATCGCCCGCAAACTGTCGCCCGGCTGGGCGGCTCTGTATTGCCAGAACTCGTCGCCATTGCCTGCCCGCCGCCGCCCGTGGACCCCAAGCAGAATCGTGGCTGACAAATGCTCAGCCTCGGCCATAAGCGCGGGCAAACCACTGGCCACCGCCTCCGAGCGTTGGCGCAGCGTATCCGGCGTATGCAGCGCAGTCGGCGCGAGCGGTGTCACGCAGCCGCCTCGATCTTGGTAATCTTTGCGGTGATGTCATCGATAAGTGTTGGCAAAGCGTGTCCTTCAGCGCGGGCCGCGAAGGTCAAAGCCATTCGGTGGATCAAAATAGGCCGCGCCAATGCAGCAACATCCGCCACTGACGGCGCCAACCGCCCGTCGAGCAAGGCCCAGGCGCGAACACCCAACATCAAGGCCTGGGCCGCTCGCGGTCCCGGCCCCCATGCGATGCTCTGCGACACCGCTTGTGTCGCTTCGGGCTCGCCCGGCCGACAAGCCCGCACAAGATCAAGGATCGTGTCCACAACTGCGTCGCCCACTGGCATCCGGCGCACCAGCATCTGCGCAGCATTCAAGGCGTCGGCATCGAACACCTGATGCGGCGTGGCCTCGGTGAGCCCAGTCGTGGCGCGTAAAATTCCTTTTTCAGTTTTGCGGTCGGGATAGGTCACGTCTATCTGCAGCAAAAACCGATCCAACTGTGCTTCGGGCAAGGGATAAGTGCCTTCTTGGTCAATCGGGTTCTGAGTCGCCAGCACATGAAACGGCGCCGGCAAGGGCCGATGCGTCCCCGCAATCGTCACTTCTTTTTCCTGCATCGCCTGCAACAAGGCCGACTGTGTGCGTGGCGAGGCCCTGTTTATTTCATCGGCCATCAACATCTGACAAAAGATCGGCCCTTCTATAAAGCGAAAGGAACGCACGCCGTCGGCGCCTTGATCCAATACTTCTGAGCCCAAAATGTCGGCGGGCATCAAATCTGGTGTAAACTGCACCCGGTTGGCGCTCAGACCCATCGTCGCGCTTAGCGTGTCGACCAGCAGTGTCTTTCCCAAGCCAGGCAGCCCCATCAGCAGCGCATGACCGCCTGACAGCATCGCCGTCAGCGCCAAATCAACAACGCGCTCCTGGCCAATGATCCGCGCGGCTATGCTAGCCTTTGCTGCGGCCAGCTGGACACCCAGTGCTTCGATCTGTGCCACAAGGTCTTCGGGCTCTGCCATTGTTTTGCTCCGCGCTGGTAATCTGTTCCGATAACGTTAAACCTATTGCGGCAACATGGAATGGCAAAAGACATGAGTGGACAAAACATTGTGACGCCATCGGCTGAGGGGCTGGCGGCCTCGGTGCGCGCTGCGCAAAAGAAGGGCCCACCGCCGGTACATCTGTGGACTCCACCGTTTTGTGGGGATCTCGACATGCGGATCGCGCGCGACGGCACCTGGTTCTACTTGGGTACTCCGATCGGCCGCTTCGGCCTTGTCAAACTTTTCAGCTCAATTTTGAAACGCGAGGGTGACCAATATTTCCTCGTCACTCCAGTCGAAAAAGTCGGCATCACTGTCGAGGATGCGCCCTTTGTTGCCATTGACTTTACAGTCGAAAACGAAGCGATCACGTTTACAACCCATGTTGAGGATCGCGTTACGGCAGGCCCCGACCATCCAATCCGCGTTGAGCGGGACGCCAAGACAGGAGAGCCGTCGCCGTATGTCATGGTGCGCGCCGGTCTAGAGGCCCTGATCGACCGCAAGAGCTTTTACCGGCTAATCGAGATCGGGACGCATCATGATGGATGGTTCGGCCTTTGGTCAAAAAACACGTTTTTCCCAATCATACCCAGCGCAGATCTCGAAGGCTAAGCGTGTGATCCAAGGGTTCGATGGTGCGATTTTTTCGTTGGAATGGAAGGATACATTATGGGATCAATCCGAAGAGTGAGACGCATGCGCAAAACAACGAATGATGCCACCACAGGTCCCAAAGAACCCCGCTGAATGATTCTGACATTGGCAAAGCAAGCCACCCCAGGACCAATGGACACACAAAGCGCCGAGCCGCATCGTCCAAGATGCGACCGTGAAGCGCTTGTACCACGAAAACCACACACCGCTTCGCGCATCTGACCGACGCCCTTGACGCGTATAATCTTGTGCCACGCTTGAAGCCACTCAGAGGTCTCACACCCAAAAAGTGCATCGGCAATTCGTGCGCAATCGAACCAGATGGTTTCATCCTAAAACCAATCCACCACAGGCCCGTACCGAACAGCTAAGCGCGTCGCCATTCACCTGGCGCAAGTCCCTCGAGTGTCCAATTGCCGATCTGCCAACGGATCAAACGAAGAACTGGCAAGCCGACATGGGCGCACATGCGTCGGACCTGCCGATTCTTGCCTTCGGTAATGGTCAGGCGCAGCCACGAATCCCTCACCGTCTTGCGCACCCGCACCGGCGGTTCGCGGGACCAGATCCAACCCGGCTCAGGCACAGCCGCAACGCGTGCTGGACGGGTCTTGCCGTCTTTCAGAACCACTCCGCGCGCCAGGTCGCGCACCGCTTCACCACTTGGCACCCCTTCGACCAAAACAAAGTAAGTCTTGGCCAACTTGGCCTTTGGCGACGAAATCCGTGCCTGCTGCCCGCCATCATCGGTCAGCAGCAACAACCCCTCGCTATCGCGGTCCAAGCGTCCCGCTGCATAGACTCCGGGGACGTCAATCCACTGTTTCAGCCCTGGCCATGCCCCCTCATCGGTGAACTGGCTCAGCACATTCATCGGCTTGTTAAAGGCGATTAACATGGATCTTGATTATTTCCCCAAATTGCCCGCGCCCCATATTGCCCACGAAGGGCTTTTACAAAGATCGCGCTCCTACCCTAGTGGGCCTCGGCCCAGCTGGCACCTTGCCCGGCGTCCACAACCAACGGCACGTCCAGCTTGATTACCGGATCACACGCCGCTTCCATCACCGCGCGCGCCCTTGCGATCAGGGGATCCACGGCCTCCTCGGCCACCTCGAAAATCAATTCATCGTGGACTTGCAGCAGCATCTTGGCAGGCAAATCCTGAATTGCAGGGTCCATCCGCACCATCGCGCGCCGAATGATATCAGCCGCCGTACCTTGTATCGGCGCATTGATCGCAGCGCGTCTGGCAAAGCCCGCGCCGGGTCCTTTGGCGTTGATCTCAGGAGTATGGATGCGACGGCCGAACAAGGTCTCCACCCGATCATTGGCTTTGGCAAATGCCACAGTGTCGTCCATATAAGCACGGATACCCGGGAACCGCTCAAAATACCGATCAATAAATCCTTGTGCCTCGGCCCTCGGGATCCGAAGGTTTCGCGCCAGACCAAAGCCGGAAATTCCGTAAATCACACCAAAGTTGATCGCTTTGGCCTGACGGCGAACATCACTTGTCATGTCCTCAAGCGGGACGTTGAACATCTCTGATGCCGTCAGCGCGTGGATGTCCTGACCTTCGCGGAACGCTTGTTTCAACTGCTCTATGCCGGCGACATGGGCCAAAATCCGCAATTCGATCTGACTGTAGTCAAGGCTGACGATCACGTGGCCCGGCGCGGCGATAAACGCCTCGCGGATCCGACGACCTTCTTCTGAGCGCACCGGTATATTTTGCAAGTTCGGATCAGTCGAAGCGAGGCGACCGGTGTTTGCCCCTGCAATCGAATAACTTGTATGAACACGCCCCGTTTCGGTGTTGATATGATCCTGCAGCGCATCGGTATAGGTGGATTTCAGCTTGCTCAACTGCCGCCAATCTAGCACCCGCTTGGGCAAATCATGCTCAGTGGCAAGATCTTCCAACACATCGGCGCCTGTCGCAAACTTACCCGTCTTGCCCTTCTTGCCACCCGGCAACTGCATCTTATTGAACAAGATTTCACCCAATTGCGCCGGCGAACCGACGTTAAAGGTTTCGCCCGCAAGCTGGTGGATTTCGGCCTCTAATCCAGCCATTTTTTGGGCAAAGGCGTTGGACATCCGCGACAGCGTATCGCGGTCGACTTTTATCCCGTGCATTTCCATGCGTGACAGCACCGGCACCAATGGGCGTTCAAGTTGTTCATAAACCCGCGTGACTTTTGATGCGTGCAATTGCGGCTTGAACTTTTGCCAAAGACGTAAAGTGATATCGGCATCCTCGGCAGCATATTTGGATGCGGCGTCAATCGGCACCCGGTCGAAGGTGATCGCCGATTTTCCGTTCCCCAACAATGTCTTGATAGGGATCGGTTCATGATTGAGATACCGCGAAGACAACGCATCCATGCCATGGGTGTGCAAGCCGCCATGCAGCGCATAACTCAGCAACATCGTGTCGTCGATTGGATCAATGCGGATGCCATTGCGTGCAAGGATCTTGGCATCGTATTTCATGTTCTGACCAATTTTCAGAACGCTTGGGTCTTCCAACATTGGCTTAAGCAGCGCCAAGGCTGTGTCAAAATCCATCTGACCTTCGGCCAGAGCATCATTGCCAAACAAATCGTCGGATTGCCCGGCCTTGTGGGTCAGCGGCAAATAAGCGGCCGCGCCCGGCTCGATACACAAGCACACACCCACCAGATCGGCGCGCATCTCATTGAGCGCCGTGGTTTCGGTGTCGACGGCCACGTAGCCACGGGCATGGGCTTTGGCGATCCACGCACTGAGCGTCGCCGCATCACGGATTGTGACGTATTTTTCCGGATCTATCGGGATCATTTCAGGCGTGTCGACAGATGATGCGGGGGTATCCTTGATCACCGGTACCTCGGCCCCCAAACGATCTGCAATCCGCTTAGAAATCGTGCGAAACTCCATCTCGGCCAGAAAGCTCAAGAGCTTCTCGGCATCGGGCTGCAGCATTTCTAAGTCGTCGAGCGAGAACTCAAGGCGCATTGCGCAGTCAAGCTGTACCAGGCTGCGTGACAGACGGATTTGTTCCGCATGTTCGATCAAGGTTTGGCGGCGTTTGGGTTGCTTGATCTCGCCCGCACGCGCCAGCAGCGCGTCCAGATCGCCATACTCATTGATCAGCAACGCGGCCGTTTTGATGCCGATACCGGGTGCGCCTGGCACATTATCGACAGTATCGCCTGCCAGGGCCTGCACATCAACAACACGCTCGGGATAGACCCCGAATTTCTCATGCACCCCGTCGCGATCAATGCGCTTGTTCTTCATCGGATCGAGCATTTCCACACCGTCGCCGACCAGTTGCATCAAGTCCTTGTCGCTGGACAAGATTGTCACGCGCCCGCCCGCATCACGCGCTTGGTGGGCGAGTGTTGCGATGATGTCATCAGCCTCGAAACCTTCGATCTCTTGGCAGGCAATGTTGAACGCCCGGGTTGCTTCGCGGGTCAGAGGAATCTGTGGTCGCAAATCTTCGGGCATTGCTTCGCGGTTGGCTTTGTATTGATCATACAGTTCGTTGCGAAATGTGTGGCTGCCTTTGTCAAAGATGACCGCGACATGGGTCGCCGCATCCGCGCCGGTATTGGCTTCCACATAACGTTGCAGCATATTGCAAAAACCAGAGACCGCGCCGACCGGCAGCCCATCGGATTTGCGGGTCAGCGGTGGCAGCGCATGATATGCTCGGAAGATATAGGCCGAGCCGTCAATCAGATGCAGGTGGTGGCCTTTGCCGAACGCCATGATGTTGCTCTCCTGTCGATGATGAAACAGGTCTAGCGCGCCGTCCCGTCGGGGTCCACTAAGCGGTTTGGATCAAATGGGTCATGACGGCGATAAAGAAGATCACTGACGCGACCATAACGCAGCTGTGCCAGATCGTGTTGTGGAACATCAACCGCTCGGCCATCAGGAAGATCGTCCCGAAGGTATAGAGCACGCCGCCAGCAACCATCAATATGACCACTGACGGCGACAACGTCGCCAGCAGATCCCAACCCCCAAACAAGATCGCCCAACCCATGGCCAAACAGGTCACAATCGCAAGCTTCGTACTGCGCCTTGGAAGGACCAGAACAAGCCCCGTACCAATCAGCGCAGCCATCCAAATACCGAACAATATGGCTGTGCCCTCTGCACCGCTGAGCAATGCGAAGGGTGTATAGGTGCCCGCGATCTTGAAATGAATTGCGGAATGATCAAGTCGCTTGAGCACCAGCGTCCAGCGCGGCGCAGGCAAATGATTATACATCAGCGAGCTGGCAATCATCAGGATCAGGGTTGCACCATAGATACTGGTCGAGGTCACGGCCAGCGCATCTCCGCGCATCACCGCCGCCATTGTGATCAAGACCGGCACCGCAAACAGCGCCATGGCCAGCGCAACCAGATGAACGGCGGCGTCGGAAATTTTCTCGGCGCGACTGTAATGGCGCAATTGTAATTCTTCACGTGCCATGAAGAAGAAATAGCCCAGATCCGCGTCCCGTCTGTGCATATTTAAAGGTAACGTAGCGTCATCTTTAACCGCAAGCGCGTATGCTTAGGGCTTCACTCCGTCGGATGGTCTTTCAGAATGAACCGCTTGTCGCAATAACCGCACACGACCCAGCCAACAGAATCGGGAATTTGCAACCAGACGCGCGGATGGCCCAACGCGCCTCCGCCGCCGTCGCACGCGATACGAGACGTCGAGACAAGCTCTGTTTCAGGGTCTTGGGTAATCATTATGTCGTCTCTCCTGACTTGCCGAGCCTTAGCCCGCACGATAGCTGTCACGTCAAAGCAGCATAATCGGATCATACCCCGCTATGCCGCCCGAGCAAGAGGGTGCTATGACACATTACGCGATCGAGATCACGGACTTACACAAGACCTATGTTGGCACCAAAAAAGCACCGCAAAAACAAGCCTTGAAGGGAATAAATCTGACAGTTCCGGCAGGGTCTATCTTTGGACTTTTGGGTCCCAATGGCGCGGGAAAATCAACATTGATCAATATAATGGCCGGCTTGGTGCATAAGTCTTCTGGCAGAGTGCAGATCTGGGGTTTCGACCAAGATGTCAACGCGCGCCAAAGCCGGGCTGCGATCGGGGTCATGCCGCAAGAGCTGAACCTCGATCCGTTTTTTACCCCGCGCGGCGCGCTCGAAGTTCAAGCCGGGCTGTATGGTGTGCCCCGTGCCCAGCGCCGCAGCGACGAAATCCTCGAGCTAATCGGTCTGACCGACAAAGCCGAAGCCTATGCAAGAACCCTGTCAGGCGGTATGCGGCGACGCCTTTTGTTGGGCAAAGCTTTGGTTCACGGACCGCAAGTGTTGGTGTTGGACGAACCAACCGCCGGTGTCGATATAGAGTTGCGCCAGATGTTATGGCGCAATGTGCGGCGGCTGAACGCGCAAGGCATGACAATCATCCTGACCACACATTATTTGGAAGAGGCCCAAGAGATGTGCGACGAAATCGCGATCATCAATAACGGCCAGAAGATCACCCAGGACAAGACCACAAATCTACTGGCACGGCTGGATGGTAAAACGCTGGTCGTCACCCCAGCTCAACCGTTCAAAGCTGAAATACCGCTGCCCAAAGGCGTAACTCTGACACGGCGGCCCCATAACATTTTGGCACTTAGCTTTCGCAAAGGCCAAATCAGTGTTGAAGCAATAATTGCGGCGCTGCATGCGGCCGGTGTCGCAATTCAGGATATTGCAACCGAAGAGCCCGATCTTGAAGACGTTTTTTTGGCACTCACGGCCGCACGCTGACTCCGTCGAAGTTTTTTCTGTGGATAAATTGGGCGAAACCGAATCACTGATTCGTTTTTATTTGACGCAGTGATTCGCATGATTCACATTGAAGCCGTTCATAGGACAGCCTCATGCAGGCTCACGGAAAAACAGATGTTTTGGTGGCCTGCTCTGTGTTTTGTTCGTTCGCCTATACATGCGATGGGCCGATTGCAAAAACTGTGGGGCCTGCAGAAGGCAGAGACCTTCCGAGCAGCGAAAGCGGGGCAGTTCAACACATAGTTGTTCTGCCCCTATACATTTGGCGTCTCGAAAAACAACTTGGATCCATTTGTGCGGTTGTGTCTTACGCTCGGCTGATCAGGCCGAGCTGGCGCTGAGCATCGGCCCCAACGGTTTACCTGAAAGGATATGCACGTGCAGATGCGGAACCTCTTGGCCACCATCGCGACCCGCATTTGTGATCATGCGAAACCCATTTATCGACACGCCTGCGCCGTCACACACCTTGGCAATTGCGCGAGTGTAATCAATGATCTCAGCGTCAGATGCGTTGGCGGCGAAATCATCATACGTGACATAAGCCCCCTTGGGGATCACAAGAATATGGGTTGGCGCTTGAGAGGCGATATCATGAAACGCAAGGCTATGCTCGGTTTCCAAGACAGTATTGTTGGGAATCTCACCACGCAGAATTTTGGCAAAGATATTTTCAGTATCGTAAATATAAGCCATGTCGAGTGCCCTCATTCAATCGTTGTATAGGGTGCGGGGATTGGCGATTTCACGCGCTTGTTCCCATGGAATCCGGAAGAACTCGGACAAAACACCGGTATTTTCCTCCTCGGAATTGGTTTGCTCAACCCGATAGACCTCAGGGAAATCGGCATCGCGGATACGATCTTGTTCCAGGGCGATCTCTTGGTGCAGCGCCGGCAAGAGTTGGGCGCGCGTGTCGGGCGTGACAATATCACCAGCCAAGCCGACGCGTTGCGCATGACCAATGAGGTCGTCATCAGTGAAGATACACCCAATCACGAGCATCCGCGTGCGTGCCTTATCCGAAAAGAAGTCTTGCATCACATCGATCGCGGATGGATCCACGCAGATCGCAAGACGATCAGTCTGGTGGTGATCAAACAACATCCGCAAAAACGCCCGCCTGTGTCGTGTGCGCTTGTCGACCGAGCTGTCGATACCCCCCAAATCCGGCAAATCAGCATTTTGTTCATGGAACAAATACGCCACACCATCCAGCTGGAACGCATTGCGCGCCTTGCCAAGCACACGTTTGGCCACATCCCATTTTTTGCAGCACAGTATCAGCAATTCGCGGTCAGCACCGAGCGAACTTTCGGCTTCCCAACAGCGCGGCGCGAACCGACGACCAATGCGCCCCCGACCCGTCAAAAAATTGTGTAGTTTACGACCTGCGTTTGAAACCTCGAAATGATCCTGATCAGAACTCCAAACCGTCCCCAAACGCGTTTTGAGCGCATTCGCCTCTGACGAAATTTTGCGCGCAAACAGATAATCCTGTGACAACAGAAATGAGTAATGGTCGTTATAAAACGTCGCTGGCATGCCATAATCTGTAAAGGTCAGAAAGGTCAGCGTGCGGCTGTCGATCTCACAGGCGGGGACAAGATGGCGTACAAGTGTCTGAAAGAACGTCTCGTCCGGAATCCATGTGGTGCGGAAAAAACGTGTAACATCAGGGCGGGTGTCAATAAACTCCAGCACTTTTCGGATCGTTTCGCGGCGCAGACACCACCATTGCGATCCAATACATATCTTTAGATCGTCAGGCGGGGCACGTCGCAAACCCAGCCTCCGTTGGGCGTACATGCTCCAATAAAACAATGTCTTGTGCCCCCGCTCATTGAACCAATGGCGAAACTCCAACCGCTCTTCCTTCATCCCGGTCTTAATCCAGTCCGAAGCATAGAAATCCACGCTTTCGATATAATCGGTCTTAGACGGCGCCAACATCTGGTGCGCAAACTTGGCCGATTTGGTCGGCATACAATCGCCCGACATCAAATAGAAATGCGTCGCGGTGGTGAAATGTTTATGGGCGGCGCGCAATGCCAGAAGGGTCGCCTCGACGAGGCTCCACTCCCCCCATCCACACCGCACCCGGCGCGGCGCCAAAAGCACGTTGGGGTTGCTGGACAGTTTGGCCTCGATGATTGCGTAAGCGTCATCCGAAGCGCGCCTGTCAAAATGGATCGCAATGAAATCGCCTTCAGCCGTCAAGCGCAAAGCTTGTGCCACAACAGCGTCAGGATCTGTGTGACACAAGAGAATAAATGCGATGCGGGTCATACGGGTCGGCTTGGGTGGCATAGGATACGCATGAAGGATTGCGATTTTGTCGATTTTTTGATCTTGATGCGCCAACATTTAAGGGTTCAAACACCAAAAGCCCAACCAAAAAGCCCGCAAGGAGCATGATATATGGCATTTCCAGGCACCTGGATGACGAAAAGTCAAAGTGTCGTCTATCGTGTGGTGCCCAAATGCGCTTGCTCAACGATTGGGCAAATCATGTTCTATGGTGACAATGGCAAATTTTTTGATGGCGATATCCACGATGCCAAACATGGCATGCACAAATGGGCAATGACAGAGAGCCAAGCCCTGATCACGCAAAACGTCCAAGCCCATCAGTCATTCACGTTTACCTGCGTGCGCAATCCCTACACCAGGATCTTGTCCGCTTTCTTCGACAAAATTGCGGGGATCCAGCGCAACGGGAAACGATATCGGGAAAATTTGGTGCCGACATTGGCGCAAAAATACGGGGTTGACGTCGGCAGCCCGGAAAACGGGTTCGATTTTGATCAGATCAAAAGCTTTCGGCGCTTCTTGTTGTTTGCCCGCGACACAGTACGCTACCGCCGTCCGATGGACCCAGATATTCACTGGTCCAACATAGCAGGTCACGTCGGCACCTTGATCAAGGGAGGCGGACGCTACGATCACATTTTCTGGACGGAAGCGTTTAACGACGGCATGCAGGTCGTTCTTGATAAAATAGAGATGACACACCCGTTGTGTCTGTCTGATGTGCCGCGCTTTAACGAAAGCGCGGGCCATGGACCAAAGCGGTTGTACCCTGTCGAGGACTATTTCGACGACCTTGCGATGCACATGATGTACGAGATGTACCACAAGGATTTCGACCTGTTTCGCTATGATTTTGAATCACCTGCCAACAAGATGCCGGTCGGCGAAATTGACCTCGACGAGGTGCACGCAAAACTTGGGCCAAACGCACCTTAGCGACCGCAGCAAATGCGGTCAGCCGCTGTGGGCGACTGTTGGTCAGCCTTGATATTTTAACGCATTGCACAAGTGTGCTCGGTCAGCTGAGACCTGCTTCCTTGAACAACGCCCGCAAATCAGCTTCAGGGCGCGGGCCAATATGGCCAATCACGGATCCCGCGGTCAGGTTTGCCATGCGCGCTGCTTTGATAAGATCCGCACCATTGGTGATACCCCACAAGAATGCGCCCGCAAACGCATCGCCCGCACCCGTCGCATCCACAATCGAAACCGGATCAGCAGGAACATGGGTTACAGCCCCATCCGAAACGATCCAAGCCCCGTTTTCACTATCGGTACAGGCAAGAACATCCACCTCGGTTCCGGCGATGTTCAAAGCCGCATCAAAATCGCCGATCTGGTACATCGACAGCAGCTCAGCGCGATTGCAAAACAACAGATCCACACTGGTGTGGATCATCTCGCGGAACGCATCACGGTGACGCTCGACGCAGAACGGATCGCTGAGCGTCAAACTGACCTTGCCGCCCACTGCCTTGGTCGCCTTGATCGCCTTGGCAAAGGCCTTGTGGCTGTCGGGTCCGTCGAAGCGGTATCCCTCAAGGTAGATCCACTCAGCCTGCGCCATCTGGGTTTCGTCAATATCATCAGGGGTTAAGAATTCCGTTACCCCCAAATAAGTGTTCATCGAGCGTTCACCATCTGGGCTGACAAGAACAATACACCGACCCGTTTCATCAGGTGCTGTTTTTGGCGCAAAAGACGTCTCGTACACAGCGCCCTGAGCCCGCATATCATGAGCAAAGATATGGCCAAGTTGGTCGTCTTTGACTTTACCGACATAGGCGGTTTTGCCACCAAGGGCCGCGATCACAGCAATTGTATTGGCCGCCGAGCCGCCAGAGACCTCTTGGGCGGGGCCGATCCGGCTGTAGAGATCTACCGCACGCTCCATATCAATCAGCTGCATGATGCCTTTTTCAATCCCGGTCGCGGCCAGAAAACTGTCTTCACACCGGGCCAGAATGTCGACCATGGCATTGCCAATCCCGACGATTTGAAACTGTTTTGTCATTGGGTCTTTTCCTCGAATTGGCACAGGTCGTGGATCAGGCATATTCTGCATTTGGGTTTGCGGGCGACGCAGGTATAACGTCCATGCAAGATCAGCCAGTGATGGGCATGGTGTTGGAATTCAACCGGGACGTGATCTTCGATCGCACGTTCGACGGCGTCGACATCTTTGCCCGGGCAGATACCTGCGCGATTGCCAACGCGAAAGATATGCGTATCAACGGCCTGTGCGGGGTGACCGAACCACATGTTCAACACAACATTCGCGGTCTTTCGTCCGACCCCTGGCAAAGATTGCAGCGCCGCGCGGGAGGAAGGCACCGCGCCACCAAAAACGTCCACAAGCATCTGGCTCATCTTGATTACATTCTTGGCTTTATTGCGGAACAAGCCAATGGTCTTGATATGCTCCGTCACGCCATCCAGACCCAGCGCCAGCATTTTCTCAGGCGTGTCAGCCACAGCAAACAATTTGCGTGTGGCTTTGTTGACACCCGCATCTGTAGCCTGCGCACTTAAGGCAACTGCGACCACCAATGTGTACGCATTGACATGATCAAGCTCACCTTTTGGCTCTGCCTCGGCAGCTTGGAAGCGCGAAAAAATTTCGTGCATCACCGGATATGAAAGCTGTTTTGTCATCGTCCCAGCGGTATGCCCGCTGACGCCCGGTTCGTCCAGCGCCGCCTTGGTATTGCGCACGAACCGGATCGCGTCATGGTGTCTCTGGGCGTAGAGTACACCGATTCTGACCATAAAGGCTCCGACCATGTCCGACCCGCTTGATGACACCTATCATTACACAGTGATTCACCGCGCGATCGAAGCAATCGACGCAGCGGGCGGCATGCCTTTGCCGCTGAACCAATTGGCGGCCAAGGTCAATCTCAGCCCGGCCCATTTTCAGCGGGTGTTTTCGCGATGGGCTGGCGTTTCACCCAAAAAACTTCAACAATATTTGACCTTGGGACATGCGAAAGCGCTGCTTTCGGATCGGTTCACGACTTTGGATGTTGCCCACTCGACCGGCTTGTCTGGGACGGGCCGCTTGCATGATCTGTTCTTGCGATGGGACGCAATGAGCCCCGGCGCGTTCGCCGCCGGCGCGGCGGGTGTCACTATCCGCTGGGGATGGTTCGACAGCCCTTTCGGCCCTGCTCTGATAATGGTAACCGAAAAAGGCATTTGCGGCATCGGGTTTGAGGATGAAAGAGGACGCAAAGCGGCTTTGGCGGACTTGACCCAGCGCTGGCCCAAAGCCTGCTTTATCCACGACCCCGACACTGTCGCTGGCTTTGCGACTCAAGCCTTTCCAACCGAAGGCGGATCCGCGACTGCTCCGCTTTACCTGATCGGAGCACCGTTCCAAATCAAGGTATGGGAAGCGCTGCTGCGGATTCCATCGGGTTATGTCACGACATACGCGGAAATCGCACAATCGGTAAACAATCCAAAGGCTGTGCGCGCAGTCGGCACCGCTGTGGGGCGAAACCCGATCAGCTGGCTGGTGCCGTGCCACCGTGCTTTGCGCAAGTCCGGCGGGCTGGGCGGCTATCATTGGGGTCTGCCACGAAAACGTGCGATGTTGGCTTGGGAAACGGTACATCTGGAGAAGGCCAATGCGCTTACGAAACGAGATGAAAATCGCAAATAAGACCCAAGATGCCCTTTCAAGACCCACTCAAAGCTCCTACTTCTGCTGGAGTATAACCACACTGGAGAGCCCAAATGCCCATGCTTCGTCCCGTCCTTATTGGCCTTGTCACTGCGGCAACACTCTTGACAGCGTGTACGAATCCACAGACCGGCGAACGCAGCAATGCACGCACGGGGGCCATAATTGGTGCGGGCCTTGGTGGGTTGCTTGGCCTTTCGCGCGATGGGGATGCCCCTGCCGAAACCATTATCGGCGCGGCCGTTGGGGCAGCCATTGGCGGTGCAATCGGCAATGAGCTGGACAAACAAGCGGCTGAGCTTCGTCAAGAGCTGGGCAACGATCAGGTCAGAATCGTCAACACCGGATCAGAGCTGGTCGTCACCATGCCCCAAGACATTTTGTTTGCTGTCGACAGCGCAATCGTTCAGCCTGATTTACAAACCGACCTGGCCATTCTGGCAACAAACTTGCAGCGATATCCAAACTCCATTGTGCAGGTTCTGGGCCATACTGACAACACTGGGGCGGCGTCATATAATCAAACGTTGTCGACCCGGCGCGCTGCCGCCGTGTCCGCGGTCCTTGTCGCCAATGGCGTGCCGCAAAATCGTCTGCAAGCAATTGGTCGGGGCGAGGATGAACCGATTGCTTCGAATCTTGATGATGTTGGTCGGGCACAAAACCGACGGGTTGAGATCATTATCCGGCCCAACTGATGCTAAACAGTTGAAAAAGCTTGTGGTTGGTCATATCTTTTGACCAATCGGGGAGGCCATGCCGTTTCAACGTATCCAGTCTGAAAAGCTCGCCACGTCTGTTGTGCGCCAGATAGAACAGCTCATCCTGCGCGGGATCCTGCGCCCCGGAGAGCGTCTTCCCTCTGAACGCGAACTTGCCGACAGGATGGGTGTTTCACGGCCGTCTTTGCGCGAGGCGATTTCGAAGCTGCACGATGATGGATTGCTTGAAAGTCGGGCCGGGGCTGGCGTGTTCGTGGCCAAAGTGCTGGGATCCGCTTTTGCCCCTGCTTTGGTCAATTTATTTGCCACCCATGATGAGGCGGTGTTCGATTACGTGACCTTCCGTCGCGATTTGGAAGGGCTCGCAGCCTATAGAGCAGCAGAGCATGGAAGCGAGACCGACCTCGCTGTTGTCGATGCGGTGTTTGCCAAAATGGAAGCGGCCCATTCCAAGCGAAACCCAGCGGATGAGGCGCGGCTGGATGCTGAATTTCATCTGGCAATCATCGAGGCGAGCCACAATGTCGTGATGCTGCATATGATGCGCTCGATGTATGATCTGCTGCGCGGCGGTGTGTTCTACAACCGATCGATTATGTTCAAACAACGTATCACCCGTGCAACCTTGCTGGACCAACACCGCGCGATCAACAACGCCCTTCAAGCGCGCGACCCCAAGGCCGCGAAAGCGGCCGTTGAGGTTCATCTGAAATATGTCAGTGACAGCCTCGTTGAGTGGCGTCGTTTTGAGCGGAACGAGGCAATCGCAAAGCAACGGTTCGAACACGAAAAAACACGAGGGTAACGCGACATTTTTTTGAAAACCGCGTCTTTTGTGCTGCGAACAGATTTGCCCGCAAGGGTCTTTCTATTCGAGCTTTGTGATTCCAGAACAGTAGTCAAACCGAGACCAATTGATCGACGTGATGAGCAATGGATGCACGCAATCATCGTCGTTTGCATCGCTCAGGCAGCGAGCCATTGCCGAATCGGCGTCATTGCAACGCACAACCTGTTTGTTCGGATGATTTTCACGTCAAGCAAATCGACCAAACAAAAAATCCGGCGCCAAAGCGCCGGGCTTTTTTTCGGTAGCTATCGTTGACAGCCTAGTGAAGCTTAGAGCCAACCGAAGCAATTGCATCATCGACCAGCTTGTTCTGATCAACAGGTTTCAGCGATGATGTGATCGCATCGCCAGCTGATGCAATTGCCACGCTGACGGCAGTGTCGCGCACTTCTTTGACAGCGGCTTTTTCAGCGCTTGAAATTTGTTCAACCGCTGCCGCCATCCGGCGTGCAATCGACATTTCGAGATCGGCCTTTGCCTGAACAGCTGCGGCCTCTGCTTCTTGCTTGGCCGCAGACACAATCCGGTCAGCTTGCTCCTGCACTTCGCGCATTTTCCGTTCAAAACTGGCGTAGACTGCTTTGGCCTCATCATGGATGGCTTTTGCTTCATCCAGTTCAGATTTGATGTCGTTGGCGCGTTTGTCGAGCATGCCGCCGATAAGACCAGGGACCTTAAAGTAAAACAAAACCCCGACAAACACCAAGAACCCCAACAATACGATAAAGTCGGTATTCTCCAACGATACAAACGGGCCTTTCGCTGCGCTTGCGGGCTGGGCGACAAAAACCACAAGTCCCGAGGTGAAAAGTGCTTTCATATTCATGGCTTAACCCTTCAACCGCGTATCAACAGCGGCTAGAATTACAGCCTCGTCGATCTGGCCGGGTGCCAGAACATTGGCGATTTCTACCGCCGTGGTCCGCGCGACCTCAGCTACACTGGTTAACGCATTGGCACGTATCTCGGAGATTGCTTTTTCGGATTCAGCTGCTTTTGCAGCAATTTCGGCATCAGCCTCCGCGATGGCTGCATCAAGATCGGCTTTGATCTCGTCGCGTGCCAAACCAATGATGCGATTTGCTTCGGACCGCGCGTCAGCCAAGGCTTGTTCATAGGCTTTTTCAGCCTCGATTGCCTTAAGCTTGAGCTCTTCGGCAGCGGCCAAATCATTGGTGATAGTACCTTGGCGTTCAGCCAGCACTGCCGCAATACGTGGCAGGGCCACGCGTGACAAGATGAGATACATCACAATAAGAGTGACGACCAGCCAGAAAATCTGGTTCGGAAAGGTCGAAAAATCGAGTTGCGGCATGCCCGGGGCAGCAGCATCGCCGGCTTCAAGTGTTTCAGTGGCCATCGGTCCCTCCTGGCTCCTTTGATCTATCGGACGCGCCGCTCTTCTCAGCAACGCATCCGACCGTAAGGATAGCGCTTAGGATTAGACAGCGAACATCAGCAATAGCGCAACAAGGAACGAGAAGATCCCCAGAGCTTCCGCAAAAGCGATGCCGATAAAGAGAGTCGCAGTCTGGCCAGCAGCTGCAGATGGATTGCGCAGAGCGCCAGACAAATAATTTCCAACAACATTGCCCACGCCAACCGCAGCGCCGCCCATGCCCATGCATGCAAGACCTGCGCCGATATAGGCACCCATTTGAACGATCGAACCTTCCATGTGAATTCTCCTTACGATGGAATTGGTAGTTTCAGTCAGGCCATTTACAGCGACCTGATGTTACAGGATCTCGCAGCCCAAAAGGCCGCTCGACGATGTTAGTGATGCGGATGAAGTGCGTCTTTCAGATACACACATGTCAGAATTGTAAAAACGTAGGCCTGGATAAACGACACCAAGACCTCAAGCCCATACATTGCCGTAACCGCGAGGATCGAGAACGGCGATATCGCAGCGATTGCAGCAAAGCCCGCAAACACTTTGATCACCGCGTGACCTGCCATCATGTTTCCAGCCAGTCGGATAGAGTGGCTGATGGGGCGCGCAAAATAAGAAATCACCTCAATGATCGCCAAGATCGGTCGGATCGGCAGCGGTGCGGCAGAAACCCAGAACAAGCGCAAAAAGCTGCCTCCGTGAAGCGCAAAGCCCAAAATGGTCACCGTCAAGAAGACCCCCATCGCCAGGACAGCTGTGACGGCAATATGGCTTGTGGTGGTAAAGGCCATCGGGATAAGGCCGAGAAAATTAGCAAACACGATGAATAAAAACAGGGTCATGACATAGGGGAAATACTTGATAGCATCTTTGCCAGCTATGTCCTCCACCATCTTGTAAATAAAACCGTAGCCGAGCTCAGCCACAGACTGCGCCCGCGATGGAACGATATTTCGCCCTCTGGTTCCCCATACAAACATTAAAACAACGCAGACGATCGCCAACGCCATCCAAAGTGTCACGTTGGTCACAGTGTACCACGCGATCGGACCGTCCCCAAACAGAGGTTTGGGAATAAATTGATCCATCGGATGAAATACAAGACCGCTCCCCTCGGCATCGTGCTTCTCACTTGCCACGCTATTCGTCCTTCTTTTCGCTGGGCCCCGGAACGCCCAGAATATTACCGTCTTGAAGCTCTTGTGCAGTACGGATCATCGTTTTAACCCCCGCAACAAAGCCCAACAAAGTGAAGATGACCAAGAACATCGGCAATGTGCCGAATGTCCAGTCGATCCCGTATCCGATGACAAAACCAATCCCCAAACCTGAGACCAGCTCAATCACCATGCGCCACGCGTGCTGTGCCTGGCTGTAGTGTTCCTCGACTTTGGGACCGTCCACCGCCTTGCCACGCATCGCATCGATTTTGGCCTGCAACGCCTCCAGGCGCTTTGGGTCGGGCGTATCTGACGACATCGGGTTGTCCATCTGTCATTTGCCGCAAGTTAGGAGCACCAACAGCCCAAGTCAACGCGTCGCCTTAGAATATCGAAAACGATCATGTTGTTGTTTTTGTTATATTATTTACAGGTGCGACATGCTGACATCACAGCACCCACGCCTTGTGCCATAAGATTCCAAATTCAACCATCGGGTTGACCAAATTAACTCAAGCTGCCATCCCATCCCTATGGCAGATCCGCTGGATATCGTTTTCTCGGCCCTTGCCGACCCGACGCGGCGGGCGATTTTGTCGATGCTGCTGGAAGACGATATGGCTGTCACCGATGTGGCGGAACCCTTTGAGATCTCGTTGGCAGCGATCTCAAAGCATTTGAGCATTCTGACCAAGGCCGGCCTGATCCATCAAGACAAACGGGGTCGGGTGAAATGGTGCAAACTGGAGCCTGACGCCATGCGCGGCGCGTCAGTCTGGATGCAAGGATTTGGTCAATTCGAGCCGGTGAACCTCGATGCGTTTGAGCGTTTCTTAGCCGCTGAGCTACCGCCTGACTGAGTGTCACCTCGCAAATAACTTCAAATAGCCAGGCGGACAGGACAACCGGTTCACAAAGATCCCAAAGCACCGCGTGTCATCAATGATAGGATTTTGTCGTGCGACAGCACGTGCTCTGTTTGTTTGCACAGAGCACGCTGTATGCGGCGTATCGGGCTGGTGAAACGGCATAATTGGCAGAATAACACCAAAGACGGATGTGCCTTGGACAGATCGTCAAGTTGCCCAAAAAGACAATAACGTCAATTTGAAGGGGCGTTTGGTACACCTTTTAAAACAAAGGCCAAAATGTCATTCCCCAAATGCATCGCGCCCATCCCTGCAAGTTGGAACGGGCGTGATTGAGATGACTTCAAGAGAGACAGTTTACTCTGTGATAGCGGATACGACGCCTGCGCCGACGGTCCGGCCGCCTTCGCGG
>JBELMC010000047.1:0-22212 GCA_042096155.1 Dinoroseobacter sp. | reverse complement strand
GAACCTGTCCGCTCAGCGTCCGTCTTTCGGACGCCTCTCCCAACTCTCATTCAGGACGATACTTTGCCACGACGACAGATTTTGAGGGCCCGCCAACGGGCATCGCTCTTTGACTTGCCGACCGATCAGGAAACGCTGCTGCGGGATTACATCTTAGGTGCATATCCTGCTTACCGGTGAATACAGGTGGCAAAATCACGCAACTAAACCCTTAGCATACTATGCGCCCCCCAGCCGTAAGCGACCCCACGGGTGCCCAACTGTTCCTCGATATACTGGATGCGGTTGTCCTCAATGTCATCGAGCGTTCTTGGAAAGTAGCCGTAGGTGCGGAAATGGACCAACTAAAGCGCCAAGGGGTGCATTAATCTGCTCTTCACGCTCATCTCGTACAATTTAGCATTGGGCGGGCTTGCTTTCCCCGGGTCTACAGGAATGTACGCTTAATGGGCGCAGAACTGGAAAATGCACTCGCACGCGAGAAACGTGCGCGCCTGGCAGCCGAGCGGCGCGTTTCCCAAAAAGCCCGGGAGCTTTCAAGCGCGAATGAAGATCTATCGAAACACGCCCTTTCGCTCAGTGATCAAATCGTCCAGCAGCGGTCGGAAACTGCAGAATTGCGAGATGAAAATCATCGGGTCAAGTCGGATCTTGAGCTTATTCAAGAGCGACTTTGGGCGTCACTGGAAGCCGTGCCTGATGGCTTTGCTGTGTTTGATAGTGCCCACTGCTTGGTCACTGCCAATCCCGCTTTTATGCAAGTATTCAAGGATCTTACCGAAGTTGCCCCGGGCATTTCATATGCTGAAATCATAACGCTGTGCATCGAAGAAGGTATTGTTAACCCGGAAGATTTGTCGCCCAGCGCATGGCAAGAGATGATGCTTGCGCGGTGGAACCAGACCGACATTCCGTCTCATACGATGCGCCTGTGGAACGGCGCCTATATCAAGCTCAACGACAGTCGCACACCAAGCGGCGATATTTTATGTCTGGCGCTCAATATCACCGATACTGTGGAACGTGAAGCTGAGCTGCAGCGGCAGCGGCTCAAGGCTGAGGCTGCAAATCGAGCAAAATCGGCCTTCCTTGCGAATATGAGCCACGAGATTCGTACGCCCATGAATGGTGTTGTCGGTATGGCTGAGCTTCTTTGCAACAGCAGTCTAGACGATGAAAACCGACTCTATGCTGAAACAATCAAAACCTCTGGCGAGGCGTTGCTGGTTATCATCAATGACGTGCTGGATTACTCCAAAATCGAGGCTGATAAACTCACACTTTCTCCAGAACTCTTTGATCTGGAACGCGCAATTCATGAAACAATCTTGTTGGTGATGCCAATTGCCCATACCAAGTCCCTGGATCTGGTACTCGATTTCGATATATTCTTACCAACTCAGGTGATCGGCGACGTCGGACGCATACGTCAAATTGTCACGAATCTACTCGGCAATGCGGTGAAGTTCACCGATGACGGCCATGTCATCGTGCGGGCCATCGGCGCACCGTCTTTGTCGGGAGGTCAAGAGATTATCCTAACGGTTGAGGACACAGGGATCGGTATCGATTCCGAAAAGCTCGAGCACGTATTTGGTGAGTTCAGCCAAGCCGAGGAAGAAGCCAACCGCAAGTTTGAAGGCACAGGCTTGGGACTGGCGATTTCCCGTAAATTGGTAACTCTGATGGGTGGTGAAATTTGGGTCGACTCTGAACCCGGTAAAGGGTCCAGTTTTGGGGTTCGGTTGCCATTAGAGTCTGCCGGTGAAGACCCAGCGGCCCATCCAAGTTTGCCCGCATCCCTGCAAAAGGCCGTGATCGCGGACCAGCACGCCATGAACCGATCCATTCTAGAAAAACAACTTATTGCCAGCGGCGTTTCCGTGATCAGCTTTGATAGCGCACGCAAAGCGCTGGCATATTTTGACGCTCACAATACCGCGGATGTTTTGATCACGGATTCTTCGGTTGGCGATATGACGGGTGTGGAACTGGCCAAAAACTTGAGGAGACGAAGTTCATGTCCGCCGATCGTCTTGCTCAGTTCGGAATCCGTCGGCCAATTGTCCGCGGCCCAAAGGGCGCTTTTCGATACCACTTTGACGAAACCGGTGCTGCGTCGTGAATTGTTTGTTGCTTTGACAGCGCTCCAAACGGGTAGGACCAGGGTAACTCAGGCGTCTTCTCAAGATCACACACAAGCGGGTCCAGACTCAGATAACGTCAAAGATACTTTTCTGGCGGGGCCGCCAGATCAAAAACAAGTAAGACGTATGAAAATCCTGGCGGCTGAAGATAATCGCACCAACCAACTGGTATTTCGTAAAATGGTGAAGACTCTCGACATCGAATTGCGTTTTGCAAAAAATGGTCGCGAAGCTGTCGAAGAGTTCAAAAAAGATCGGCCAGACCTGATATTTATGGATATCTCAATGCCAGAAATGGACGGTATGGAAGCAACACAAATGATCCGTGCGTTGGAAGCCGAATCTGGGATGGAGGCTGTAACCATCATCGCGTTGACGGCACATGCGATGACTGGTGACGATAAGAGGATATTGGCGGATGGGCTGGACCTCTACCTTACAAAGCCACTCAGAAAGACCGAGATCCATGGCAAGATTTTGGAACATGCCCCCGAAGGAACTTTTCCGATGGGCATTGACGATACCGCGTCATGATTGTTTGCCCGTGCGGTTTGGATAAGCCCTACGAAACACCGGCCTGGACGCGTCAGACATGGCCGCGTCGAAACTGTAACCGTCAAAGTCAAAAGCGCGCAAATCTTCTATCGTAATGGCTTTCTGCTCCATCATGAAACGCGCCATTGCGCCACGCGCCTTTTTGGCGAAAAAGCTGATGGTTTTCGCTGTGCCGTTTTTTTCCTCCAAAAAAACGGGAGTGACAACTTGCAACTTCAATGCCTTCAGATCAACCGCCGAAAAATACTCGTTCGACGCACAATTGACTAAGATGTCCGTCCCCATTTCAGCGGCCTGGATGTTGAGCGCTTTGGACAATTGATCACCCCAATAGGCATACAAGGTCGCGCCGCGCCGGGTCTTTAGGCGGCTGCCCATTTCCAAACGGTAGGGTTGAATCAAGTCGAGGGGACGTAGAACACCATAAAGACCAGATAAAATTCGTAGGTGATCTTGCGCATATCGCAATGCGTCGTCTGACATCGATCCTACATCCAGGCCCAGATAGGTGTCTCCTGCAAAGGCGAATGCAGCGGGTCTGTCGGAGTCAGGATCAGGCTCAGGTTGAAACGCCAAAAACCTGTCACGATTTAGCCGAGCGAGATCATCGCTCAGGTGCATCAAAGATTTCAGCTCACGCAGCGGCAGCCGCTTTGCCGTCGCCACCAGACGTTTCGCATCGTCTTGAAAAGCAGGCAAGGTGGTGGGCAACGTGTTCGTGACGGCCCAGTCCAAACGTTTCGCGGGCGAAATTACAGCAAGCATGGGCGTTCCTTCCGTGTTTCTCTCAACTTAGTCAAAGCAACGGCAAGGTCCAGCACGTTAGGCAAAACTGTGCAAAACCTCTAGAAAGGCTTTTCCAAAGCGCGCAACCCGGCGTTCATCTAAAACCCTGCCAAGCGCATCAAGATCCATTGGCATTTGCTCTGCCAACTTCCGCAGCTCTGAGGTTGAACAACTCAGCGGCTTATCCGTCCCCATAGCACCTCTCGCCAGTTCGGACTGAACACGTCGCAGCTCATCAAATATGGCGCCAGCTGCACGGCCTGCAAGTTTCCGGCGTATTGGGTGCACCGGCTCAGCCGATGAACCGGTGATCACCGATAAAAACTCTGCTCCATATTTTTCCAACTTTGTCGCCCCCACACCGTTGATCCGCGCAAACGCATCTAGGGACATCGGTTTAAACTCAGCCATTTCAATCAAGGCGCGGTCGGCAAATATCATGTAAGCGGGCAGACTTGCGGCTTCAGCCAAAGCGCGGCGCTTGGCCTTCAAGGCGGAAAGTAGCGGCAGGTCTTCCTCGCTGACCAGCGCTTTTGGCGCGGGCCTGCGATCTGCTTTGACAATCAGATCGCGGCGCAGGTCAATTTTGGCTTCGCCGCGCAACAATGGGCGGGCAGCTTCGGTCATCGCCAGCGCGCCAAGACGCGACGCGTCCGGTCGCATCAGATCGCGACCCATCATTTGACGAAAAACCGCCTGCCATGTTTTTCGGTCAAGGTCTCTACCGACGCCAAATGTCGGTAGGGTATGGTGCCCGCGTTGCTGAACTTTGTCAGTTTTGGACCCAAGCAGGATATCGATCAGATGGCTCGCACCGAAACTCTCGCCCGTTCGAAGCGCTGCTGAAAGCGCTTTGCGAACAGCTTCAGTGCCGTCAAATGTTTCCGGCGGACGATCGCAAAGATCACAATTGGCACAATCGCTCGCCTGATCGCCGAAATATTCCAGCAATTTTTTACGGCGACAGCCCAGCGCCTCGGCCAAGCCCAACAGTGCATTCAAGCGTCCATGATCCGCATCTTTGCGTTCGGGCGGCGCAATACTTTCGTCAATTTGCGTACGACGAAGCCGAATGTCGTCGGCCCCGAACAAGGTAAGCGTTTCAGCAGGTGCACCATCGCGCCCGGCACGGCCGATTTCTTGGTAATATGCTTCGATAGATTTGGGCATGTCGGCGTGGGCGACCCAACGAATATCGGGTTTATCGACCCCCATTCCAAAGGCGACTGTGGCGACAACGATCAAGCCTTCTTCGCGCGCAAACTGTGCTTCGACATTCCGGCGCCGGGTGGCCTCCATTCCTCCGTGATATGCAATGGCGTTGTGACCGGCCTCGCACAAACTTTGGGCGAGTGTTTCGGTTTTTGCCCGCGTGCCACAATACACAATTCCAGATTGGCCCTTGCGCGCCGCAGCGAAGGCTAAAATTTGACGACGCGGCGCATCTTTCGGCTGGAATTCTAGGTAAATGTTCGGGCGATCAAAACCTCGTAGAAACGACGTCGGCATCTGGCCCGCAAAAAGTTTTTCGACAATTTCGTTTCGGGTTTCGGCGTCGGCAGTCGCGGTGAACGCCGCGAGCGGCACATTCAGACGATCGCGCAGGCTGCCAATCCGCAGGTAATCCGGGCGAAAATCATGTCCCCATTGGCTGACACAATGGGCTTCATCTACGGCAATAAGGCTGACCCCTGCACGACGCAGTAAAGCCTCCGTGGCAGGTGAGGCAAGCCGCTCCGGCGCCATATACAACAATTTGAGAGTGCCATTGCGCAGGCCATCAAGTACGGCGTCTGTTTCCGCCTCTGTATTACCAGAGGTTAATGCACCAGCCTCGACGCCCAATTCACGCAACGCGCGCACTTGGTCGCGCATCAACGCGATCAGTGGCGAAATAACCACCGTTACGCCCTTTCGGCACAGTGCGGGCAATTGAAAACACAGTGACTTACCCCCGCCCGTCGGCATGATCGCAAGCACATTTTGGCCGTCAATTACCGCTTGCGCGATCTCTTCCTGACCAGGACGGAACGCGCCGAAGCCAAAGATGGTGCGTAACACGTGGTTGGGGTCTGACATATTGAGATACACGACATATAGTTTAAGATCGCCGTATACCATCCCACAGCCGTGTGAGAGTAACAAGTCACTCGGCCAGGTATTCTAATAGAGAGCCGCCGCATTATTTATCAATATAATCCGCAAGGCATAAACACCAATCAGCGCGATCAAGGGCGCAAGGTCTATTCCGCCTAGATCAGGCAGAAAAGCTCGAATACGACCGTAAATCGGCTCCAACAAGCGATTAATGCCTTCCCAAATTTGGTAAACAATAGGCTGGCGTAGATTGAGCACTTGAAAATTGATCAGCCAACTCATGATAATGTGGACCACCAGGATAAACCAGATCACATCGAGGATCAGCATCAGGATTTGAAAGAGTGAAGTCATCTGCGGGCCTTTCGATAGCGTTGAACACGACCTAAGCGCGCAGTTGCGTCTGCGCAATCCCCTACGCTGACGTTCCTATTGACCTTGTCGACCGGCAAAGCCATGTGGCGTGACAGAGGAGCGACAAATGTACCCAGTTTTCCGTATGGCCAAAGAATGGATCAAATTTCGCAATGCTCCGACTTTAGGGCCTTTTGATACTCATATCAGTACGCATATCTGTTGGCCTTGGGACATTGATCTTTGGATGGAGCTCAACAACGGACGTACATTGACGCTGTTCGATCTGGGGCGATATGTCATGATGAATCGAACAAAAATCCTTAACGTGATGGCAAAGCAACGCTGGGCCGGGACCGTCGCGGGGGCCTCTATTCGCTATCGCAGACGCGTGCGCATGTTCGACAAACTGCAGCTGCGCACCCGTTCTATCGGCTGGGATGATCGATTTGCCTATATCGAGCAATCGCTGTGGAAGGACGGAACCTGTTGCTCGCATGGGTTGATTCGGATCGCGATCACCGATTGTAATGGTATTGTTCCTGCTCCGCTTTTGGCTGAGGCGATGGGCGTCGCAACCGCGCCTGAGCTGTCCGAATGGGTCAAAGCCTGGGCAGCAGCCGACGCACTGCGGCCTTGGCCGCCGCAGCAATAGCTCGATTTTCGTTGCACCAATGCAATCCCCCTGTCTAACTGCGCTAGAATGAAAGGGGTAAGCAATGCCACAAGCCGCAACACGAAAACGCATATGGGGCTGGTTTTTCTTTGACTGGGCAAGCCAACCTTACAGCACGCTCATTCTGACCTTTATATTTGGTCCTTACATCAACGAGATCGTTGGCGACGGCTCGAAAGCGCAAAGCGCTTGGGGTTTCGGTGTGGCGGCTGCAGGCATTGTCATTGCACTGTTGGCGCCCATCCTCGGGGCGATGGCAGACACTGGTGGCAGTCGTCTGCGGTGGATTTGGCTATTTTCTATGCTTTATGTTTTGGGTGCAGCGGGGATTTGGATTGCTGATCCCAATGACTTTAACCTCGTTCTTGTGCTGTTCTTTTTCGGCATTGGCCTGATCGGGATGGAGTTCACAACCATCTTCACCAATGCCATGTTACCTGACCTCGGCACTCCTGAAGAGATTGGTAAAATTTCAGGAAATGGGTGGGCCTTCGGTTATGTCGGTGGCCTGATTGCACTTGTCATCATGCTTTTTTTCTTTGCTGAGAGCGCGCAGACTGGCAAAACCTTCATCGGGATCGATCCTGTGTTCGGTCTAGACGCAAGTACACGCGAGGGCACACGCTTTGTCGGCCCGCTGACTGCGATTTGGTTTGCGCTGTTCATGATCCCGTTTTTTGTGTGGGTTCGGGACCCCAAGGCTGTAAAGGCGCCAAAAAATGCAGCAACTGAAGCGTTGCGACGGCTCAGGGTCACGATCCTGAGCTTGCCAATGCGCAAATCGCTATTCGCGTATCTCATGTCGTCGATGTTCTACCGAGATGCCCTTAACGGTATGTATGTATTTGGCGGAATCTATGCGGCTGGCGTCCTAGGCTGGAGCGTCGTCGACACAGGCATATTCGGCATCCTTGCCATTATCACCGGCGCCGTCTTCGCCTGGCTCGGCGGTCGCGCCGATTCAGCTTTCGGTCCGAAACCGGTCATCGTCACCTGCATTTGCGTGCTAACCTTGGTTGCGATCAGCACCGTCCTGGTGTCTCGCGAGACTGTCTTTGGGGTCTTTGTTGGACCAGACTCCGCGCTGCCAGATATCACGTTCTATGTTTTAGGGGCCCTGATCGGAGCGGCAGGTGGCGCACTTCAATCAGCCAGCCGATCTATGATGTGCCGTCAAGGTGATCCAAAACGAATGACCGAAGCTTTTGGCCTTTACGCCCTTGCGGGTAAGGCAACTTCATTTATTGCACCTCTATTGATCGGAGTCACAACAGCGCTTTCTGGATCGCAACAAATCGGTGTATCGCCGCTGATCGGATTGTTTCTAATCGGCCTTGTCTTTCTGATCTGGGTGAAACCAACTGGAGAGACCGGCCACCCATGATCCACGCGGTGACATGGATTTTGTGCGCATAATGGCAAGTTTTGCGCACATTCGATCCACGGCAAACTGGCTGCGCGGGGCACCGGGCGTCAGCTCAATTCCCCTCGTGCCATGGGCCGCGCTGCCAGAGAGTTCTGGGCGGGTCAATTCGATTTGGCAGCAATTGGCCCGACATGAATGAGCCGCAATTGCAACGCGCGGCGGCCGGATCTGATGGTTTTTGCGCTGGCCGCGTAATCATATTGATCCTTTGGATCTGCACCATACTGGCCCCCAATTGGGCGCTGGCAGAGGCGCAATTGATATCGCGTTACGTTTGGCAGGCGAATGTCGAAGGATTTGGTGGATTCTCGGGGTTGGAGCTTAGTCCCGATGGCCGCCGCTTCACGACGATTTCGGATCAGTCCCGATTGGTACAAGGCACGATAGAGCGCAATGAAGCCGGGCAAATAATTGGAATTACGACAGCCGGTTGGGGGTGGTTGACAGATCCAGTCGGTACGCGACTAGGTAAAAATATGCGCGACGCCGAAGGTCTCGCTCAGCGCGCCGACGGGCGGCTTTACGTCTCTTTTGAGGGCAGAACCCCCCGCATTTGGACCTATCGGGGGCTTGGCTCAGAAGCTGCTTGGTTGCCGCGCGCAGATGCCTTTGACCTTTTACAACGCAATTCCGGCTTAGAGGCTTTGGCCATCGATGAGACCGGCGCGCTTTATGCGATGCCCGAACGCTCAGGCCAGCTGACCCGGCCGTTTCCAGTTTGGCGCTATCGCTCTGGAGTGTGGGAGCAACCCTTCAGCATTCCAAGACGTGATTACCTGCTGCCAGTCGGGATGGATTTTGGTCCAGACGGCAAGATGTACATTCTCGAACGACATTTCAGTGGATTGTCCTTCGAAAATCGGGTGCGACGCTTCACGGCAAGTTCGAACGGCTTGACGAACGAAGAGACGGTTCTGCGGCCGGGCAGGGGCACCCATGCAAATCTGGAAGGTTTGGCGATTTGGCGCGATACCAGTGGGGATCTGATCGCCACGATGATCGCCGATAATAACTTCCGCAGCTTTCTGCCCACGGAAATCGTGGAGTATCGTTTGCCTGACTAGCCCTTGACGCCCGCAGAGCCACTCTCTAGAGCGAGCCGGGCCTGCTTTACGGCGCCAAGTGTCCGCCTACCTTGTCAAAACGGAAGATCTTATGACTCGCATTCACCTGCCCGGCATTCTTGCCATGGCGGCCATTGTTGTCGCCTCGAACATTCTTGTACAATTTCTCTTCGGCCAATGGCTGACCTACGGTGCGTTCACCTATCCGCTTGCGTTCCTAGTCACCGACGTCATGAACCGCGTTTACGGTCCATCTGCTGCCCGCCGGGTGGTGTTCGTCGGCTTCGGAGTTGGTATAATATGTTCTCTGATCGGCACACAAATCATGGGCGAATTTGGCCCCCTTGTTACGCTTCGGATCGCAATCGGTTCGGGCATCGCCTTCTTGACTGCGCAGCTGCTAGACGTTTCGATTTTTGATCGGCTGCGCAAAGGCAACTGGTGGACGGCGCCGTTGGCCTCAACCCTGATCGGGTCCACGGTCGATACGGCGCTGTTTTTTACGATTGCGTTCTCAGCGACGCTAACTTTTGTTGAGCCTGCAAACGATGTGTCCTGGGCGGGCGAGGTGCTGCCACTGCTTGGGTTTGGTCCGATGGTGCCGCTGTGGGTATCCCTTGCCGTCGCCGATTGGGGTGTGAAATTAACACTGGCCGTGCTCACTTTGATTCCGTTTCGAATTATCGTTCGGCGGCTTCGCCCAAGTCTCGCATAAAATGTTTTGACATCTCCAAAATCTATGGCAGACTCTCGGTTAACAGCAACGTAATGAAAGGAGGTGGTCCAGTGTCTAGAGGATTATTGGAGCGAGGTGTCGGAACAAAAATGGAGGCGGTTAGCTAAGGCAGCCCTTGGCTGAAAACCCCATTAGGTAGGCCAACCTTGACCGGCCTCACCTCCTGATTTCTTCGAAGGGTCGTCCGTCAGGGCGACCCTTTTGTTATTGATGGCCGCGCTCTAAGCTTTCAACAGGCACTGTCTCGATTTGGTTAAAACGACTTCCATGCTGATTGTCACACCCGATATCACGATTCACGACTGGGAACTGACCGAAAGCTTTGTGCGCGCCTCAGGTCCGGGAGGACAAAACGTCAACAATGTCTCAACCGCCGTCGAGCTTCGGTTCGAGGCAGCCCGATCTCCGAGTTTATCGCCACCCGTGAAGGCCCGGCTCAAGCGTCTGGCGGGGCGCAAATGGACCAATGACGGCGCACTAATCCTCCAGGTTGACGAGACGCGCAGCCAAGCGCGCAACCGCGATATCGCGCGCACGCGATTGGCTGACCTGATCCGCAAGGCGAGCGTCGTCCCAAAACGTCGTATTGCGACTAAACCCACATATGGCGCGCAGAAACGCAGGCTCTCTGCGAAAGCCCAACGCGGGCAGATCAAAGCCCTACGTGGAAAGATAAGTGATACCGAATGACTGAAACCCAACTTGAGCGCCGCGCCCGGCTTATGGGCCCGAACATGCCAACCTTTTATGATACCCCTGTGCACATCGTGCGCGCGAGCGGAATGTGGCTCTGGGATGCGAACGGCCAACGCTATCTCGATTGCTATAACAATGTGCCTCATGTGGGACATGGCCATCCCGCGGTAATTGAGGCTGTCGCACAACAGCTTGCAACTCTGAACACCCATAGCCGCTATCTGCACGATGGCATTCTAGATTATGCCGAAGATCTAACGGCCACGCTAGGTCACGACCTGAGCCAAATGATATTTACCTGCACCGGGTCCGAGGCCAATGACATCGCAATCCGCGTCGCACAAGCCGTGACTGGCCAAACCGGCCTTATCGCGACAGATGCCACGTATCACGGCAATACGGTTGCAACGTCCGCTCTTTCGACGCGCCGTCCACCGATTGGAGGATATCCGCCACAGGTTCGACTTGTGCCCGCCCCCGACGGCACAATAACAGACCTTACATTTGCGTCTCATGTCCAGGCGGCCATAGACGATCTGGCCGCGAATGGCTTGGGGTTCTCGGGCATGCTGTTGTGCCCGGTATTTGCCAATGAAGGTTTGCCACCTATTCAGCCAGGCTTTTTCAAACCCACCGAGGACGTGATCCGCAAAGCCAACGGACTGATCTTGTGCGATGAAGTTCAACCCGGTTTTGGTCGCTGCGGCAGCCATTTTTGGGGTCATGATTGGCTTGGGATCACACCCGACTTGATCACGATTGGCAAACCTATGGGCAACGGCTATCCGGTCGCTGGTCTTGTCGCGCGACCCGACATCATGGCGGCCTTTCGCACCGCTTTTGGTTACTTCAATACATTCGGTGGCTCGCCCGTAGCCGCTGCGGCAGCCCATGCAACTTTACGGGTCGTACAATCCGAAAAGTTGCAAGAAAATGCTTTTAAGTCAGGTCAGTATACAGTGTCGCGACTGAGCTCGATTGATCATCCAATGATCCATAAAATCCATAGCTTAGGCTTGTTTTTCGGCGTGACCTTAGCCCACCGCGACGGATCGCCTGCCAGTGCATATTGCCGCGAGGTCGTGGAGAGAATGGTTGCGTCTGGTATTTTGCTGAACCGGATCGGACCGGATCTCAATATCCTCAAGATTAGACCTCCGATGCAGTTTCGCACAGAACATGCAGACCTATTGGTGGACACCCTAACGCAAGTCTTGAACGAGATGCCTGAATGACCGGCTTGCAAAAGCAAGCCGATGCGGCGGCACGGCTATGGGGCGCGACATCAAAGCCAACCTTACTCAGTCATCGCGAAAATGCTATTTTTGCGATCCACATTGGAGACAAAAAAGCCGCTCTGCGCCTGCACCGTCCGGGATACCGCATGCCAGCGGAGATTTTGTCAGAGCTTCAATGGTGCAGCACGCTTGTGACTGCTGGAATGGATGTGCCTTATGGTATCCCTGCAACCGATGGCGATTTACTGCATGGTTTGCCAGATGGTCCCAATGTTACCGTCACCAGCTGGGTAAACGGAGAGCCCGTCGGTAGCAGCGCAACACCACCCGGTGACGACGCGGTTGAACTGTACTTCAATCTCGGCAGGTTACTGGGGACGCTGCACGCCTTAAGCGACAGCTGGACCAAACCTTATGGCTTCATCCGTCCTGCATGGAACCAAGCCGCGCTGACCGGGCCAGATCCCGCATGGGGACCATATTGGAGCCATTCCGCCTTAACGCGTCCTGAGCGTGCACTGATCGCCAAAGCGAGGGACAAAGCGCACGCGGTGCTTGAAAAAACCTCCTTAGACCAGGGATTAATTCATGCCGACGCATTGCGCGAGAATATCTTTCGAACGCCGAACGGCTTGACATTAATTGATTTCGACGACGGCGGCATCGGTTACCGTCACTACGAGCTTGGCTGTGCCCTGATCCAGAGCTTTAGCGACCTGCGTTTGCCGGAGCTCGCACAGGCGCTGTGGACCGGGTACACCGAAAAACGCGCGTTAAGCCACCCAGAGCTTCTGGCAATGTTTGTGATGCTCCGCGCATTTTCTTCTCTTGGTTGGATTGCCACACGGACCGGACCAGATGACCCGCAACATGCAATTTATGTGCGCCGCGCACTTGCCGCCGCTGAGAGCTTTCTGAACGGGCCCGCTTTGTTCCAAGTGGTCTGAGCCCCGCCATCAGACGTGTTTTGTCTAATCGACGGCCAACATATATCCCGCGCCACGGACAGTCTGAAGATAACGCGGCTGTTTCGGATCTGCCTCAATTTTGCGTCGCAACCTTGTGATCTGGACATCAACCGCCCGCTCTTGGGATTGATCGCCATCACGGCCCAAATCCTCCACGAGCTGCGTCCGGCTGAGGGCTTCGCCGGGGCAGGCCGCGAAAATCCGCATCAAAGCGCTCTCGGTCGCGGTCAATCGCACTGGATTTTGCCCATGCCACATTTCGCCTTTCTCGACATCATATTTCACCGGTCCCAAATGGAGAACCTTTGGACCAGTGTGAATCTCAGGTTCTTTCGGAACGCGTCTCAGGATCGCATTGATGCGCAGCAACAGCTCTTTCGGCTCAAACGGCTTGGTAAGATAATCGTCTGCGCCAGCTTCCAACCCAGCAATCCGATCACTTGTTTCACCTTTCGCGGTCAGCAATAGGATCGGCGTCGTTAATTTAATCCGCAAATCGCGGGTCAGGGCGACCCCGGATTCACCTGGCATCATCACATCGAGCACAATCAGATCGAATTCTAAACCAGCCAAGAGCCGTCGCGCCTGCGCCGCATCCTTGGCCACGGTTGCCCAAAACCCATGGCGCATTAAAAATTTTTGCAGCAGCCCACGAATGCGTTCGTCGTCATCCACAATCAGCAGATGCGCCTCTGGCGCTTCCGGTACGATCATCACTGATCTGTCAGGCGATTGAATTGTTTCCGACATTCGTCATCCATCATCTGCTCTAGCACTTTGCGAAATCCTGAAACAGCCTCAGGGCCTGCGGTGCGAAACGCCGCCCGCATCCTGCCTCGCTGAGCTGCGCTGAGATCTTTCTCAAGGGCTTGCCCCATATCAGTCAAGTAAAGATGCCGTTCGCGCTTGTCTTTCGTTCCAACCTCTTGATGCACGAGACCATCCTCGATCAACGTTCTTAGCACGCGATTCAGCGACTGTTTTGTGACCCCAAGGAGCATCAAAAGCCTATTCACATTGGTTCCAGGGGCACGATTGATAAAATGCAAGGCCCGATGATGGGCCCGCCCATATCCGCGCTCTTCCAAAATCCGATCAGGATCGGCGGTGAAACCTCGATACGCAAAAAACATTGCTTCAATGCCCTTGCGCAACTGATCGTCGGTCAAAAACAACAGGCTTTCGCCGGGTGTCTTTCCGAGAGGCCGCTCAGCCATGGGATCGGGTCCTTTCATTTCCTGCATTCATTTTATGTCAGTCTTGTTGACATTCCAAGAGCAGATTGGTATCGATTTAAGGCTTGTGCGAAATATTATGGCCAAAATGGATTCAATTTGCGCAACAAATGGAAACTTGAGGAGGCGAGACCCATGACGGGCGGATATGATGATAGAGACGGCCTAATCTGGATGGACGGAAAACTGGTAGATTGGCGGTCCGCGAATGTACATATTTTAAGCCATGCCATGCACTATGCCTCGTCCGTTTTCGAAGGCGAGCGCGCTTATAATGGCAAGATCTTTGAAAGTCGGCGCCACTCCGAACGCTTGCAAGCAAGCGCTAAAATGATCGATTTTGAAATTCCTTGGAGCATCGATCAAATCGAGTCCGCCAAATATGAAGTGATGAAGGCCAATGGCTTGACCGACGCCTATATACGCGCTGTTGCCTGGCGGGGTTCAGGCGAAGACATGGGAGTCAGCTCAGCACGCAACCCGGTTTGCATGGCGATCGCCGCATGGGATTGGGGAAACTATTACGGTGACGCAAAAACCAAGGGCGCAAAGCTTGATATTTCAAAATGGAAGCGCCCGTCACCGGAAACGATCCCAGTGCATGCCAAAGCTGCCGGTTTATATATGATTTGCACCACATCCAAGCATGCGGCTGAAGCCAAAGGCTGTTCGGACGCGCTGTTTATGGATTATCGTGGTTATGTTGCCGAAGCGACGGGAGCGAATATCTTTTTTGTGAAGGATGGCGACGTCCACACCCCACTCGCTGATTGTTTCTTAAACGGCATAACCCGTCAGACAGTGATCAAAATGCTGCAAGAGCAAGGCGTCGATGTTATCGAACGTCGGATACTTCCCGAAGAAATGGAAGGTTTTGAACAATGCTGGCTCACCGGTACTGCTGCGGAAATTACACCAGTCGGCCAGATCGGTGACTACACATTCGAAGTTGGCACCATGGTAGACGATATCTCGGTCCAATACGAAAAACTGGTGCGTGGCTGACATAAAAACCCAAATCCAACTCGGCGCAAAGTTCAGGATTGCCAACCGCGCCAGACAAACAACGCCCGTTTTACGTTGGGGATTTATGCCAATATCATCGCAATGTCCGAGCGCTATCTCATCTGGGACCCCGCAGCACGTATCTGCTTGCCGCATGATCTAATAGTCCACTCCACGCTGCGCCTTTATTCCCGCTTGAAACGGGTGCTTCACCTCTGTCATTTCTGTCACCAAATCCGCGTAATCACACAGTTTTTGCTTGGCATCCCGGCCCGTCAAGATCACGTTGGTCCGCTTTGACCGAGCAGAAAGTCCCTCCAGAGTCCGGGCAACCGAAAGATATTCATAGCGCATAGCGATATTGATTTCGTCAAGTACGACCAAATCATAATCACCTGAAGCCATCATATCACAGGCTTTATCGAACGCCGCAGTCGCTGCCGCGATATCGCGATCCTTGTCTTGGGTGTCCCATGTGAACCCCTCGCCCATCGTATGCCAGTCAACCCCACCCAACTTGTCGAAAAATTGCCGCTCGCCCGTCTTCCACTTGCCTTTGATGAACTGCACAACACCCACCGTCTGGCCCCATCCCAATGCGCGTATGATGACGCCGAACGCGCTCGATGACTTTCCTTTGCCCTTGCCGGTATGAACCAGCACCAGACCGCGATCAGGATCCTTTGCTTCGGCCCTTTTGGCTTTCTGGGCGTCCTGCAACTTTTGCATTTTCGCCTTGTGCGTCGCAGCATCGATCTGCTCGGTACTCATAGAAAAATCCTCTCAAAAGCCCACCATGCACCAATTAACGCGATAACGATGGAAATTGGGATCGCGATCGCGCTGCGGAACCACGGCTTGCGTCCAAACGGCAGCGCCAACAGAACAAAGGACAGTGCAATGACCGCCAATTGGCCCAGCTCGACCCCTATATTGAAGGCGATCAAAGCTGTCACAAGGGCGCTGCCGAGGCCAAATTCTTCCAATACGCTGGCAAAGCCGAGACCATGCAACAAGCCAAACGCAAAAACCAATGCGAGACGACGCAGCCCGATCTTGGCTTCGGGCCCGCCATATAGGATATTTTCAACGGCCACATAAACGATAGAGATCGCGATCAATGGCTCAACAATTGCGCCCGGCAACGACACAATATCGAGGGTTGCGAGGGCGAGGGTCGCCGTATGGGCCAGCGTAAAGGCCGTAATCTGACCCACCAATGGCCGCAAGCGCAGGGAGAAGAAAAATAACCCCAAAACAAATAGAATATGGTCGAGCCCTTTTGGAATGATATGGTCAAACCCGCTGATCAGGTAGCGAACAAACGTGTCTCTGGTGTCTTCGGATGCAATGCCATCACGCGGCAGCGGCGCACTGATATCGCCATTGTTGAGAAACACCGCATAGCCGGTGTTGCCTTCGCCCTGGCGTACGATCAAAGACCCGAGTGCAGCGGCCCATCCAACAGTGACGGGCGCAGCGCCGACAGGCAACTCGCCTTGTAGAACCAATCTTGTGTCACGCGGCAGCGCGACATCGCCCACCTCGGGGACACTCACTTCAAGCAATTGAAGGGGGACAGACCGGCCACCGCTTTCAACAGCAAACTGGGCTGCGATACGGTTCCAATCCTCGCGAATTGCCGCCTCAAAGACATCGGGCGCGCTGGCGCGCAATGCATCATGGCGCTCCGCTTGCGGCGCATCATCGGTGTCAAAAACGGCACTTTGATCGATGCCAGCCACGAACGGCTCCATCGCGGCGTCAAGAACGATCTCGATCCGATCTGAGCTGATCGTGACATCTGCAACAGCCGGGCGTAATTCGTGCGCCCGTCCCGGCAAAGCCATCATAATTGCGATGAGCAGGCTTGACACCAGGGCCGTCACAGCCACCCTTCGAACTATGAGATTTGTTTTAACCATTATCGCCCCGTTCTTAGCTATCGCCTGTGCGCTGTCTGCGCAGGCCCATGAGTTTTGGATTTCCCCCACCAATTATCAGGTGGAGCCAGGAGAAACCATATTGGCTGATTTACGTGTCGGTGAAAATTTCACTGGATCAGCCTATCCTTATGTCACTCGTTCAATTGAGCGGTTCGACATCGCCACCCCCGACGGTCGCTTTCCTGTCACTGGCCGCGTCGGGGACCGCCCCGCCGCTCAGGTCCCATCGATCCGCGAAGGGTTACATGTTTTGATCCACGAGACGACCGACAACACATTGACCTATAATGGTATGGAGAAGTTTGTAAATTTTGCGCGCCATAAGGATCAGCTGACAGCCGTGGACGTACACATGGCGCGCGGCTTTTCGACAGAACGTTTCATGGAAACCTATCGTCGCTTTGCAAAGGCACTGGTGGCTGTCGGTGACGGCGCGGGCACGGATACTCGTCACGGTCTGAAATGGGAGCTGGTCGCCTTGACCAATCCCTACACCGATGATCTGAGCGCCGGTTTCAAAGCCCAGCTTTGGCGCGAAGACACCCCGGTTAAGGATGCGCAGATCGAGCTGTTTGCGAAAGATTCGGACGGCAATGTCACGATAACATTGCACCGTACAAATGCAGAAGGACTTGTCACTTTGCCGATGACAGCCGAAACAGAATATATGGTTGACTCAGTTGAGCTTGTGCTGCGCAGTGAAGACAGCCCAGGCACCGCCCTATGGCATTCTAACTGGGCTGCGTTGACTTTCAAAACCCCAGGTTAAAGCCCTTTATGGGAGGCAGCCTGTCTTTGCTTGCGACGCTCCAAACCCAACTGGCGTTCGCGCACGATAATGACCAAGCCAGCAATAATAACCAAAGCTGCACCCGCGAAAACCGATTTTCCCGGGACTTCGGCAAAAATGAAAATCCCAATGATGACGGCCACCACCATTGAGGCATAGTCAAACGGCGCAAGGATCGCGGCTTCGGCATAACGATATGCCAAAGTTAATAAAATCTGTGCAAATCCGCCAATGACACCCGCAAGTATCAGATAAAACGCGACCAGAGGCGATGGAATCGCCCAACCAAATGGAAATGTCATTAACGACAGAACTGACGAGGTCAGCGAGAACCAAAATACGATCGCGGAAACACTCTCTGTCTCAACCATACGCCGAATAAACACCTGCGCTAAAGCAGCAGAACTGGCACCGACAAGTACCAACAATGCCCCGATAACCTGCACATCTGTCGTAGCAGACCCAACCATCGATAAGCGCGGCCATAAAATTATCAAGACACCGATAAGACCAAGGCCAACGGCGCCAAGCCGATACATGCGCACGCGCTCCCCCAATATCAACGCAGCAAATACAACCACCATGATCGGCTTCACATAGCCAATCGCAGTGACCTCAGGCAGCGGCAGCAGACCCAACGCCCCAAACATGCACAGCATTGCAAATGTCCCAACGCCACCGCGCCATGCGTGGCCAGCTTTATCTTGGGTTGCAATGCCATCCCAAAACTCGCCCTTAGCAATTAACCAACCAACAATCACCATCAAAGCAAAGAAGGATCGGAAAAATACCGCTTGGCCGGACGGCACCTCGACACTGCCCGCTTTGACCAATGATGCCATCACGACAAACATTGTCACCGAAGCCAGTTTCATTGCAATCGCCACTGGTACATTTTGAGAGGCATGGGGCATGATGGTTGACCTAACTCAGCCCATGTCAGAGCGAAACCCTAAAGACGAGCAACAGCCCATCGCGCCGCATCCGCAACTGCTGAATCGGAATCTTCACACAACGCTTGCGCGACATTCCTCAAACGCAAATCGCCCGAGTTGCCAATTGCATAGACAACATTGCGCACGAAGCGATTCCGCCCAATCCGTTTGATTGGTGAGCCCGCGAATTTTGCCCGAAAACCTGGCTCTTTGAGGCGCGCCAAAGCCGAGAGCGCGGGGGCAACCAGATCGTCACGGGCCGCGTATTTCGTCTCGGAGGCGGCCTTGGCGAACTTGTTCCATGGGCACACGGCCAGACAATCGTCACACCCGTAGATCCGATTGCCCATTTTCTCGCGCAGCTCGATCGGGACGGGTCCTTTATGCTCGATCGTCAAATAGGAGATGCACCGCCGTGCGTCCAATTGATAAGGCGCCGGAAACGCTTGGGTCGGACATACATCCAAGCAAGCGCGACATGACCCACAGCTGTCTGTCCCAGCTTCGTCGACTGGCAGTTCGATGGTCGTAAAAATTGCGCCCAAGAAGAACCAATTGCCCAGATCGCGTCCGACAAGATTGGTGTGTTTGCCTTGCCATCCCACGCCAGCGGCAGCCCCGAGTGGTTTTTCCATAACAGGTGCGGTATCTACAAAAACCTTAATGTCGCTTTCGGTCTGCTCTATCAGCCAGCGCCCCAACCGTTTGAGCCGTTTTTTCACCACAATATGGTAATCGCGGTTCATGGCATAAACGCTGATCGCCGCACGAGTGGGGTGCTGTAACAACTCTAGCGGATCAAATTCTGGCGTGTAGGGCTCAGCCAGCATGATCACAGACCGCGCTTGTGGCCATAACGCATCGGGTTGACCACGCCAGCCCATCCGCTCGGCCATCCATGCCATTTGACCGTGGCGACCTTCGTCGACAAATACACGCAACCGTTCGGCCGCCTCGGGGATCGCGTCAGGTCGGCAAACACCTATCTTGGCAAAACCAATTTCACGAGCTTGCCGCAATAGCGCGGCTTTAAAATCGCTCAAAAATCCAGATCCGCGTAATGCGGCGGCTGCGGAAAGCCCGAAATGTTATCTGCCAAAATCGAGCGAAAAGCCGGACGCGATTTGATCTTGGCGTACCAGTCTTTGACCGTGCTTGACCTGTTCCAATCAATGTCGCGGATATAGTCGAGACACGAAAAATGTGCTGCTGCTGTAAAGTCAGCCAGTGTCATCACGTCCCCGGCCAACCACCGGCGATGTTCCAGCAGTTCATCCATATAATCGAGATGGTATTTGATCTTTTGGCTGCCAATTTTCACGTTCCGGCTGTCGGGGTAGCCTTGCCCTGTCAACTTCTTGTTTACGCGCTCATATAACAGGTTCATTGTCACCTCGCGGTGAAATTTATCATCAAACCATTGCACGAGACGCCGGACTTCGTACCGTGCCGTCGCGTCGGCCGGGATCAAAACAGGCGTCGGCAATACTTGATCGAGATATTCGCAAGTGGCCTGACTATCAGTGTAAAACACGCCCTCATAGCGTAGGATCGGCACCTGCGCGGCAGGGTTACGGCGAATGAACTCGGCGGTTGGTTCCCAAAAACGCTCTTCGATCAGCTCGACTTCGATTTTCTTCTCGGCCAGGACAAGCCGCAATTTTCGGCAAAATGGCGAGAGCGGAACGTGGTAGAGGCGGTTCATTCAGACGTCCAATTTAGGAATGTTGTCTTGTCTTGCCGTGTTGAGTTGCGTTTTTCAACCACCCACACAGGTTGCGCGACTTTCTGCGGCAAGTGTTTGAGCACCAATAGCAATTGATCGCCCACGCGTTTGCAATCGCGATGAAGGGTTACGTGCGGACCGATCCTTGGGATTGGGCAAAACCGCCGCCAAGGCCGAGGCTTGGGTAAGGCTGAGGTCAGCGGCATTGACCCCAAAATACCAACCAGCTGCAGCTTGCACCCCAAAAACGCCTTCATCGAATTCGGCGATATTTAGATACAGCTCTAATATACGGTGCTTTGGCCAGACGATTTCAACCATAGGCGTGATAGCAGCTTCCAACCCTTTTCGTACCCATGACCGGCCCTGCCACAAAAATACGTTTTTAACCGTTTGCTGAGTGATCGTCGAACCACCGCGCGCGCCACCCTCTGCAATAGCATCCTTTAACGCAGCGAGATCAAAACCCCAATGCTCGCAAAAATTCGCATCCTCTGCTGCAAGAACGGCACGTCGGACATGCGGGTGAACAACTTTCAAGGCGACCCAGTCTTGCCGTACCTCTCCCAGACGGAAGGCCTCCGCGCTGATATAAGGTGTGAATGGTGGATTGAACCAGCGCAAGAGCACCAGGATCAGAATAAATCCGATCATTCCCCACCCCAACATACGAAGCAAAACACGCCCCAATCGCATCAAGAGAGGGACAAATCCCTCTCTTGGCTGGTTCATGGCACGCAAAGCGCCTTATTCCGCCGGAATTGCCGTCTGCGTGATGCCCAAAGGCGCGGGCAACTTGTCAAGCATCTCACGAGGACAAATCTGCACAAAATAGTCTTTGTTTTCATTCCAATGCCGCAAAATGTCAGTGGCACGTTGGCTGTTGGTCTCGGCTGCATGACGCTCGATCAAACTTTTCAATTGGGCTTCCCAATGGGGGTGACCGACGGGACAGGCGATAATTGTTTCGCTGTTCATCAGCCCTGCCGCGGCGCCATCTGGATCGAATAAATAGGCCATTCCGCCTGTCATACCCGCACCGAAATTTGCACCAATCGAACCAAGAATTACGGCAACACCGCCTGTCATGTATTCACAACCATTGCTGCCGCAGCCCTCGATGACCACTTTCGCGCCCGAGTTTCGAACGCCAAATCGTTCACCCGCACGACCGGCGGCAAACAAATAGCCATCTGTTGCACCATATAGCACTGTGTTGCCAATAATGGTGTTATCGCAAGCTTTCAGCGGCGAGGATTGCGGCGGTCGAACCACAACAATACCACCGGACAGACCTTTGGCGACGTAATCATTCGCGTCGCCCTCAACTTCGATTTTCAAACCAGGTGCTGCGAAAGCCCCTAACGATTGACCGGCTGAACCTTCTAGTCGGATTGTCAAATGGTCAGACTGCAGGTCGTTGCGCATACCGAAATTGCTCACAATATGGCTGGACAAACGAGTGCCGATTGTCCGCAATGTATTTTGGACCGCATAATGCAGTTCCATCTTCTCACCGTCCTTCAGGAAACGTGCTGCATCCTGTACGATCTGAGCATCCAGCGTATCAGGCACGGTGTTACGAGGCTTTTCGCGATCATAAACGATCTGGTCGGCACCATCGATTGTGATCAGCATTGGATTCAAGTCCAGATCGTCGAGATGCGCGGAGCCACGGCTGACCTGGTTCAGCAAGTCAGCCCGCCCTATCACATCATCGAGGCTGCGCGCGCCAATGCTGGCGAGAATCTCACGGACTTCTTTGGCGTAAAAGGTGATCAGGTTCACCACTTTATCGGCGTTGCCTGTGAACTTCGCGCGCAGAGCTTCAT
>JBELMC010000046.1:0-1347 GCA_042096155.1 Dinoroseobacter sp. | reverse complement strand
GGGCTTTGGGCTGGGCTTTGAGCTGGGCCGCGCCAATCGGCGGTGCGATGTCTTCGCCAAGCTGTTCGCGTAAGACCCGCGATCGCACAGCTTCAACCTGGCCAGGTTTCAGATTGTCGAGCCGGAAAGGACCATAGCTGACCCGGATCAGGCGGTTCACATACAGGCCTACATGGCTCAGCGCGCGGCGGATTTCGCGGTTTTTGCCCTCCCGCAGACCGATTGTCAGCCAGGCGTTCGCGCCCTGCTGACGATCCAGCGCGACCTCCATCGGTTGGAAATGTTCGCCATCGATTTCGATTCCGCGGCGCAGAGGGGTCATCGCTGCGTCTGTGGGCACGCCGTTGACGCGGACCCGGTAGCGGCGCAGCCATCCGGTCGCGGGCAGTTCGAGCTTGCGTTTAAGGCCGCCATCATTGGTCAAAAGCAACAGCCCCTCGGAGTTCAAGTCCAAACGCCCGACCGACATCACCCGCGGCATATCTTCGGGGAGTTCGTCAAACACCGTGCTGCGCCCTTTTTCATCTTTGGCTGTGGTGACCAGCCCCGTCGGCTTGTAATAGCGCCATAATTTGGCGGGCTTAGGGGCATTCAGCGGGGCACCGTCGAGCGTGATGCGGTCTTTGGCCGACACGTTCAAGGCGGGGCTGTCAATGCGTTGTCCGTTCACGGTCACGCGGCCTTGGGCGATCATCACTTCGGCGCCCCGACGCGAGGCAACCCCCGCACGTGCCAGCCGTTTTGCGATCCGTTCTGCATCCTCGGCCATTTTGGACCCTTTCTGTGCCGCGTCTGTTGACGCTTGCGCGATGTCACAGTCTGCGCCATCACCATGCTTCATGGCCCCGTTTCGCTCCCATATGCAAGTCGCCTTAGAGCAGGCCCGTTTGGCGTTCGAGCGTGGCGAAGTTCCAGTCGGTGCGGTGGTGGTCGCCCCCGATGGGCGTTTGTTCAAAGCCGGGAACCGCACAAGAGAGCTGTCTGATCCCACGGCGCATGCTGAAATGCTGGCGGTGCGTGCGGCGTGTAAAGCGTTTGGATCGGAACGTCTTGCGGGATTTGATCTCTATGTCACATTGGAGCCATGTGCGATGTGTGCAGCCGCAATTGCGCACGCCCGGATTGCGCGGTTATATTATGGCGCGTCGGATGCAAAATCAGGGGGCGTGGCCTGTGGCGCGCGGGTCTTTTCGCACCCACAAGCCCATCATACCCCAGACATCTATGATGGGATCGCAGCAGCGGAATCTGACTTGCTGCTGAAAGAGTTTTTTGAACGGAGACGGTGACGCATGGACAGGCTTTTGGCTCAGATCGACAATTACTGCGAGCGGACCGATCCGAGCT
>JBELMC010000045.1:0-22531 GCA_042096155.1 Dinoroseobacter sp. | reverse complement strand
CGGTTCATCAAAAGTCGACGAGATCACTTCCCCTTTGACAGACCGTTGCATGTCTGTCACCTCTTCCGGCCGTTCATCAATAAGAAGAACCATCAGATAGCATTCTGGATGATTGGTTTCGATACTTTTTGCAATATTTTGCAACAGCACCGTTTTACCCGTGCGCGGCGGTGCGACAATCAGTGAGCGTTGACCTTTGCCAATCGGAGCAACCAAGTCGATGATCCGTGCAGAGCGATCTTTGATCGTCGGATCTTCCGTTTCCATCTTGAAGCGCTCGTCGGGATACAACGGCGTCAGGTTATCAAAACTGATTTTATGCCGTGCGCGCGCTGGTTCCTCAAAGTTGACTTTGGTCACTGACGTCATTGCAAAATAACGTTGGTTGACATTTGGAGCCTCGATTATGCCATCGACCGTGTCTCCTGTCCGCAAACCATGCAGCCGAATCATATCGGGTGACAAATAGATATCATCAGGACCAGGAAGATAATTCGCTTCAGGCGAGCGCAAAAAACCAAAACCGTCTTGGACCACCTCCAGAACGCCGTCTCCGGAAATCGTCCAACCTTCCTCTGCACGCTCTTTCAGAACAGCGAACATGATGTCGCCTTTGCGCATTGTCGATGCATTTTCGACTTCAAGTTCTTCCGCGATTGCCAATAAATCGGCAGGCCTTTTTGCCTTGAGCTCTGCGAGACTAAGGGTTTCGGTCGTCATTGATAAAAACACCCAATAAGGACCGCGCAAAGCGCGATCATCTGGTCATAATAGGGAAAGCTCGGTGCATCAGGACGATGCGAGCTATGGAGCACGTAGAAAAAACTAACGTGCGAGTCAAGCTAAGCTTAAAACGGGCGAACGATCACTGAAACAACAATGAGGATCAACAATACCGTGGGAACCTCGTTCATCATACGGTATTGGCGTCCCGACACGGTGTTCGTGCCAGTGATCAAATTTTTACGTCTCTGTCCCAGCCAGTGGTGAAACCATGTCATCGCCACCACACAAATCGCTTTCATATAAGGCCAAACAGATCCCCAATCTACCACACCCGGGGTGAATGCCAGCCACAAACCAAAAAACCACGTTGAAATCATAGCTGGCGCCATGATCGCGCGAAGCAGCCTCCGTTCCATCGTTTGGAACAACACTTCCGTTTCACCAACGATGGCCGGTGACTCCACATGATAGACAAAAAGCCTTGGCAAGTAAAAAAGACCAGCCATCCAGGCAATCACCGAGATAATATGTAAAGACTTAACCCAAACATACAGATCCATAGTTTTCCCCAGATCGTCCCATTCTCTTTCTCTAATATAATTTTTAAAAGAGAGGAAGACGTGGTTGTTGTACCGTGGATAACGTGGATCAAATGTTTTACACAGATTTCTCCCCAGCCGAACGATTTTGGTAAAATTACCAACGGCCGTGTAAAATGTAGATACTTTTGAAAAAACGCTTGTATTTCAAAGGGATTTTTCGATTTACGGATTTTTCATCTTGGGTATAAAATATCCGATGACTTGTATAGATAGAATTGTTCCAAGTCAGCAGGCGACGTACTCACGTAGGATGAAAATCGTGCAACTTACTTATTTTCCGGCTTGCAGTGAGCAAAGAGGCTTCTGAGGGTGTTCAGACATTATCTTCACTCTACTTCCACAAAAGTTAAACAATAGTTAACCACATGTCCCGAACAATTATATTGGCGTCACAGTCTGCCAGCCGTTCTTCCATGCTTAATGCGGCCGGTGTCTCTTTCGAAGCTGTTCCGGCCCAGATCGATGAAGATATGATCACTGACTCCTTGTTGAGCGAGGGCGCCAAACCGCGGGATATTGCCGATACATTGGCCGAATACAAAGCGCGAAAAATAGCGTTGAAACGACCCGATGCTGTGGTTATAGGAAGCGATCAAACACTTGATTTTAAAGGAAACCTAATCAAGAAACCAACATCGCAGATCGATGCGGGAGCGCAGCTGCGCACGCTGGCGGGCCAATCACATAAGCTATTTTCTGCAGCAGTCATATTTGAAGATGGCAAACCGGTGTGGCGTCACGTTGGTGCCGTGGATATGCATATGCGGGCGGTTAGCGATACCTTCCTTGATGGATTTGTTGTGCGCAATTGGAATGTGATCCGGTCTTGTGTGGGTGCGTATCAATTGGAAGCAGAGGGTGCGCGATTGTTCCATCGGGTCGATGGTGATTATTTTTCTGTTCTGGGCATGCCATTGTTGGATGTACTTTCTTACCTGTCGCTGAGAGGGATGATTGAGGGATGAGCAAAAAGGTACCGTTGGCTGCTGTGATCGGACATCCAGTCGCACATTCAAAATCGCCCATTTTGCATGGGTACTGGTTGAAAAAATACGGTATATCAGGAAACTACATTCCTATAGATATAGGGCCCGGTGTTTTATTTGAAGGGTTTGACGCGTTGATCCAATTGGGGTTCAAAGGCGCGAATATCACGGTACCTCATAAGGAAAATGTGATGTCGCGCGCCGATGAAATTACCGCGCGCGCGCGTAAAATCGGAGCGGCCAATACAATCACTTTTGGTGATGACGGCACTGTCCACGCGGACAATACAGATGGGATGGGTTTTCTGGAAAACTTGCGTCAAAGTTGCCCAAGCTGGCGCGCCGATGCCGGTCCAGCAGCGCTGCTTGGTGCTGGTGGCGCGGCGCGTTCCGTCATCTCGGAACTTTTGGACGCGGGCACGCCAGAAATCCGGCTGACCAACCGCAATCCCGAACGCGCGCAGGCTATTGCGGATATCTTTGGTTCAAAGGTTATCACTGTACCTTGGTCTGATGCGCCAGACATTTTTGATGGTGTCGCCACCGCGGTAAACGGGACTTCACTGGGGATGGTGGGTCAGCCGCCTTTCGATATCTCTCTTGGTGCTTTGCCGACAAACGCTGTGGCGACCGATCTCGTATACACACCATTGGATACGGCGTTTTTGCAAAATGCGCGAACCCGTGGCTGTAGAACTGTTGATGGGTTGGGAATGTTGCTACACCAGGCCGCTCCGGGTTTTGAGCGGTGGTTTGGCGTCAAGCCGGCTGTAACAGACGGTTTGCGCGATGCGGTGCTGACAGGATGATTGTGCTTGGTCTTACAGGTGGAATCGCGATGGGCAAGTCCACGACCGCGGGCATGTTTAAAGCGCGCGGCATCCCTGTTTGGGATGCTGATGCTGCTGTGCATGAATTATATAGCAAAGGTGGTGCTGCCGTACCCTTGTTGGCCGGGGTTTTCCCGTCGGCCATCGAAGACGGAGCGGTCAATCGGACAGTTCTAAAGGCAGAGATTGCCAAAGATCAGGGCGCATTCGAACATATTGAAGCATTTGTTCATCCGCTCGTTGGAGAACACCGCGCCAGATTTCTGGCCGCGCAAACCGCTGATATTATTGTATTGGATGTCCCGTTGCTGTTTGAGCTCGGATCAGATGCGCTTTGCAACTATACGATTGTGGTGTCGGTGCCGGCGGAGATACAAAAAAAACGCGCCTTTGATCGCCCCGGTCTGACGGAAACACAGTTCCAGACAATTTTGGCCAAGCAGATGCCTGATGATGAAAAAAGAAAGCTGGCAGATTTTGTTATTGAGGCGCTGGATCTGAACAGTGTCGAAGAGCGCGTCGATGAGATTTTAGAAAAGGTAACAGGGGCCAAATATGCGAGAGATCGTTCTGGACACTGAAACGACCGGGCTAGAGCCGAGCGAAGGCGACCGGATTGTTGAGATCGGCGCAATCGAACTGATCAACCATATGCCCACGGGTCGCGTTTACCATGAGTATATCGATCCTGAACGCGACATGCCTGAGGCTGCGTTCCAAGTTCATGGGCTTGGGAATGCCTTCCTTCGAGGCAAGCCGGTGTTCGGCCAGATCGCAAAAGAATTTCTGGAATTTGTCGCAGACGCGCCCTTGGTCATTCACAATGCGGCCTTCGATATGAAATTTCTGAACGCTGAACTGGAACGCGCGGGATATCGGACTTTGCCGATGTCGCAAGCGCTTGATACTTTACCACTTGCGCGAAAAAAATTTCCGGGTTCGCCAGCGTCGTTAGATGCGCTTTGCCGTCGATTTGGTGTTGATAATTCCGGCCGTGAAAAGCATGGCGCATTGCTCGACTCAGAGATCTTAGCCGAGGTGTATTTAGAATTGATAGGGGGGCGCCAGCCCGATTTGGTGCTGGCCGGGTCGCCGATGAAAAAACCTGCGGCTCAAAACACTCATACCTGGCGACCTGGTGCACGGCCCGAGTCTCTTACCACTCGGCTAACCGATGAAGAATCCGCCGCTCATGAAGCTTTAATTGCACAATTGGGCGGCAATTCGGTGTGGGCAAAGCTTAGTTCTTAGTGGTCGCAGCCGCCTGTTGCTCTGACGTTCGTCGGGCAAGTTCTTGGCGGTAAAGCGCTATAAAGTCGATTGTTTCTAAGTTCAGGGGTGGAAAACCACCATCACGCGTGACATCTGAGACGATGCGCCGCACAAACGGGAACAACATTCGCGGACATTCAATAAGAAGAAACGGATGCATTTGCTCATCCGGCACATTTTCAATGAAAAAGATCCCGGTATAATCGAGCTCCATCAAAAAGATCATGTCGCCTTTTTCTTTGGTTTTTGCCTCGACTTTAATTTTCGTCGACACCACATATTGCTTGTCGGTGGGATGTTTGCGCGCATCTAAGTTGACTTGTACTTGAATATCCGGCTGTCCAGCACTGTCGACGCTGTTCTGAGCAGCGATATTTTCAAACGACATGTCGCGAATGAACTGGCCGATCACCTGCATCTTTGGTTGAACAGGAGTCTCTGGGGCTGCGGCTGCACCGTTTTGCGGGGTCTCGGTCATGGATGATATCCTATCGTTCATCAAAGGCTGGTGTGTCTTTAACAGGATGGCGCGATGGCCTCAATGGCGGGTCCACCCAGACGGCCGCGCGCTGGTATCAGGATTGGTCTCGACTTCGGTGTAAGTGCCATCAATCGTTTGGGATGAACGCGGCCTTTGATCGCGATGTTGGGTCCGAAACCCGGTCATTGTGATGTGACCACGGGTATAAGTCATGATTGCGGTGCGGACGTTCGGAACCAACAGCGCAAAACCAACAATATCCGTGAAAAATCCAGGAGTGAGCAACAAAGCGCCAGCGAAAAGAATCAGTGCACCGTGAACCAACGGCTCAGAAGGGTCGCGGAGATCGTTAAACGAGCTCTGAAGCTGCCTGAGAGCCTGCGCTCCTTGCCCTCGGACCAAAACAGTACCGAGGAATGCGGTAATTATTACAATCGCAAGAGTTGCAAAAACACCGATTGCACCACCGATTTGAACAAACAAAGCAATCTCTATGAGTGGAACGATCAAGAAAATCAGAAAAAGCCTCATTTTATAGTGTTCCTTTATCTGAAGTGTTGTGATGCCGTCGCCTAGACTTGCTGCCTTGCCCATCCTACATAGGAAGGAAGGGTGTTGAGCCCAAGCCCAAAGCGACACAAATTCATAAAGAAGAGGACGTCATGAGCGCCGCCGTCATACAATTGCTGGTTCTGGCCGGTATCGCAGTTTTTTTGATTTTGCGCCTCCGTGCTGTGCTTGGCACTCGTGATGGGTTTGAAAAGCCCGCCGCGCGCATATCGAATGCTCCAGATGACGTGCGGCGGGATTTCTCTGTCGTCGAAGGTGGAATAGATAGTGACATTACCGATCATGTTTCTGACGGCACCAAGGCTGCCAAGGACCTGGCCGCGATGAAGATGGCTGAGCCTGGTTTTAGTGTGTCAGAGTTTCTACACGGCGCCCGCGGCGCGTATGAAATGGTCCTGATGGCATTTGAGCGAGGTGACCTTGATCAGATAAGGCCCTTTCTGTCCGCTGATGTCTATAACAGCTTTGCAGAGGTTGTGGCAGAACGTGAAAGTCAGGGCTTGGTGGTCGAGGCAGAGTTTATCGGTTTGCGCGAAATATCTCTGGACGACGCAGCTTTTGATCGTTCTTCGCAAGAAGGCGAGTTGACGGTAAAATTTATTGCAGAGCTGACATCGGTTGTGCGCGACACGGCTGGCAAAATCATCGAGGGCAATCCGAACGAATACAAGCGTCAGAAAGATATTTGGACTTTTGCACGCGAAATGGGGTCTGATGATCCGAATTGGCTGCTTGTTGCCACCGGCGGGTAACTGGTGTGTTTGTTGGGGCTGCGGTGCTTTGCTTATTTACAGCAACAAGCGTGTTGACGCACCCAACATTGACCCGGTTTGATGATTTCAAAGTCTGGCCAGATGATGATTTGTCTGCAGTGCGCACCGTCGTTCGGACCGCGAGACATGATTTGGATGCGTAAAATTGGGCCGAAATAAGTGGATCGGCCCTGCGGTTTCAAGACCCAAAAAATCTTTTTGAATCGCATGCCTTAGCGGTGATAAAGCGGTGAGGTATGTAGGAATACCACGCGCTGCCGGACGGCTGTTAACGTGTCTACCCAGTGATATGGCTCGTCGGATTATGGATCAAAGCGGATGACTCGTCGGATAAAACGAGGCCTTAGCCCAGAGGATGCGGAGCTTTGGGAGCGAGTGAAAGAGACTGCAAACCCAATGCACTCAACGCGGGTACCAGACGCAAAACCGAACTTGCCACGGCCAGCAAAGAAGAAAAAAGACTCCCAAGAGACCGCATCGATTCCAGCATTCAAGGTTGGCCAGAATGCCAAGGCGAAAGCGACAGGTTACAGTTTTGCATCTCGTGTTGTCGATGGCCTTGCGGCCAACCCGGTTCAGATGGATCACAAGCGCTTTGGCAAGCTCAAGCGTGGCAAGTTATCGCCAGAGGCCCGGATCGATCTGCATGGCATGACCCTCGCGGCCGCGCATCCACGGTTGATAGAGTTCATTTTTCGCAGTCACGCTGATGGCAAACGACTGGTATTGATTATTACGGGCAAGGGAAAAAAGAAAGATGAGGGCGGGCCGATACCCGTACGCCATGGTGTTTTGCGTCATCAAGTTCCTCATTGGCTTGGGATGGCACCATTAAATCAGATTGTTATGCAAGTGGTGCAGTCTCATCAAAATCATGGCGGTGGTGGCGCATATTATGTTTATCTACGTCGAGCGCGGTAAGCGTAAAGTCGCGGCGCGTAACGGCAAGACCATCAGCGCAGATACGACAAGGAAAGAGAGCCCATAAACCAAAAGTTGTTTTGGAAATGCAAAGCCTATGTCAATCAACCAGCCAGATAGGCCGGGTCCAATCGCGGACCCTAGGACCATGACGGCCGCAACCACAGCTTTGATCGAGCCGATATGCCGGGTTCCAAAAAATTCAGCCCAACAGGCAGCGGGTAACGTGGCTTGGCCACCGCCTGAGATGCCCATCAAAACAATTCCAATTGCCGACCAGACGACGGTCGGAGCATACCAATGGGCAGCAAAGCCAAAGATGAGCGGCACCAAATAAAGCGGCAACAACCGAGCGCATCCGAACCGGTCTATTGCTGTTCCAAAACCAATAACGGAAATCATAAATGCACCTGTTCCGAAAGGGATGACGGCAACGAAAGAAAGATGTGTCCAACCTTTCACTTCGGCAAAATGCACTTGATGGAACCAAAAAGCTGTTGCGAACGCGGGGAAAAGAAAGATTGCGGGCATGATCGACCAGATCAAAGGATGTCTGAGCGCCTCTGATCGGGTCCAGTAGTGGCCATCCATACCAGTGTTTGCGCTGTCTTTTGCAAGACTCTCTGGTGCGCGTTCACGGCGCAGCAGCGCCAACAAAACGGGGATCATAATCAGACACAGAAGACCTGCGCCGATCCAAAGGTCGTGCCAATTGTACCGCTGTTTCAGCCAAACGAAGCTGAGTGGCAATCCAGCTTCCCCGAGACTATATCCGAGAGTGGCAATCGCCAGCGCCTTGCCGCGCGTGGCAACAAACCACCGCGCCATGGCCACCATCGCGATATGAGAAATCATGCCTTGACCTGTAAACCGCAGCAAAAGAATTACCAGCGGCAATGCGGTGGCCAATGGGTTTAGTGCCATCGCAAAACATGACATGGCCAACAAACCAAGCACAATCACGCTTATCGTGCGAATGCGAAACCTGTCGGCCAAACCACCCGCCAGGAGCATGATCACCGCTGAAAGACAGGTGCCGATCGTATAAATACCGCCCCATTCACCCAAAGACAGAGAAAACTCCGCGCGGATTTCAGCTGAAAAAATAGCAATAAAGAATGTTTGCCCAAAGGACGACAAGAAGGACAACAAAGCCCCGACGGCCAACCATGGGGCATTTTTCAGTAGAAAAGAACCGAAATTCATTGGGATTTCCGCATCTGGGATGCTTTAGCCCTTACAATACATATCGGCTTAGGTCAGCATTTAATGACAGCTCGCCCAAATTGGCCTCAACAAAGACTTTATCGACATTGACGGTGTCGCCCGCCCGATCGGGAGCGGTGAAGCTGAGTTGCTCAAAAACCCTCTCGAGAACAGTATAGAGCCGCCGGGCACCAATATTTTCCACCGTCCCATTGACCTCCGCTGCGATCTTGGCGAGCGCCTCGATACCGTCGTCAGTGAATGCTACGGTGACCTCCTCGGTCTTCATCAAAGCAGTATATTGCCGGGTCAGCGCATTGTCGGTTTCTGTTAGAATACGAACGAAGTCCTGCTCTGTCAGCGCGCGCAATTCGACACGAATAGGCAAGCGGCCTTGCAGCTCTGGCAATAAATCCGACGGTTTAGCGATATGGAACGCGCCAGAAGCGATGAACAGGATATGGTCGGTTTTCACCGCGCCATGCTTGGTCGAAACAGTTGTTCCTTCGATCAACGGCAGTAGGTCACGCTGTACACCTTCTCGAGAAACATCACCACCGCGCGCGTCAGATCTGGCACAAACTTTGTCAATTTCGTCCAAAAACACGATGCCGTTTTGCTCGACGGCACGGATGGCGTCACGGGTCACAGACTCCTGATCAAGTAATTTGTCGGCCTCTTCGTCAATCAAAAGATCATAGCTGGCGGCAACAGTGAGACGTTTTTTGACCTTATTTTGACCGAAGGCTTTGCCGAATATCTCACCAATATTCATTATCCCGCCCACGCTGCCAGGTTGGCCGGGTATTTCAAATCCACCCAAAGGGTTAGAGCTTTCGGCAACTTCTAACTCGATCATTTTGTCATCGAGCTCGCCAGCGCGCAGTTTCTGACGGAACATATCACGCGTGCCCTCTCGTGCGCTGTCGCCCGCCAAGGCATCAATCACGCGTTCTTCGGCTGCCGCATGCGCATTCGTTTTAACAGTATCGCGCATAAACTCTCGGGTCATATGAGTTGCAACGTCAACAAGATCGCGAATGATCTGCTCGACATCTCGGCCAACGTAACCGACCTCAGTGAATTTGGTGGCCTCGACCTTTAGAAACGGAGCCTTCGCCAGCTTGGCCAATCGGCGGGAAATCTCGGTTTTTCCGACGCCGGTGGGTCCGATCATCAAGATATTTTTGGGGTATACTTCGTCGCGCAGATCATCGCCAAGCTGCTTGCGCCGCCATCTATTGCGCAAAGCTACGGCGACAGCGCGTTTGGCGTCGTTTTGGCCGATGATAAACCGGTCGAGCTCTGAAACGATCTCGCGGGGAGTGAGGTCGGTCATATCGGATCTTTCGCATAGGGGGGCAGGCGGTTTTTTCCAGGGAAGTCAGGTAGGCGGTTCATCAGTGTACAGCGGATCGCTTCCCATTTTGCACCAAGCAGGACAAGCCCGCCGCCCAGGATCAGAATGGTCAAAGCCGCGTCTCCCTCGATCACGGTAACCGCGATCGCGACAACATAGCTGATCGCAGCGATAAGAAACGAGCGTCGGTCGATTATGATGGCAAAGAGCGACATAGCAGTCAGGAACAGGATTAAACCCAAAAGGGCTATATCAGAGTCTGATTGAAACAATGTGATCGCAATGGTGTTGACGATGGCAGGTGCTGCAATGATGTGGAGCCAAAAACCGTTTTGGGCCCGTCGCGTGACCCTGTGGGGGTCGCTCATATCAAATCGCAAAGCCAGAGCCAGACCGATGAAGCCCAATAGGATTGTAAGCAAAGAGAACGGTCCGGTGCCGGACAAAACAAACATCTGACCGGCGTCACTTAAAGTTGCGCCGCCGACCAGTGTTGCAAAAAATGTTGTCGCAAACACAGATATTGCAATCAGCAACAAGGTGAATGGAACTCGGTAGATGAGCCAATACGCCAAGAGGCAAACGGTCGAGATCCCGGACGTTAGGGTCCAGATCATAGGGTTTTCTTTCAAAATAAAATTGCTGAAGCTCCAGCCAAGCTGGATTGATGACAGCGAAAACATAATCGTCAGCGCGATGGATGGGGCCACCATCCGGCGGGTCAGGGTGAAATAACGTGCCAAGGCTGCGGCAGCGATCATACCGACGAAACCGAAGATGGTTCCAGATAAATCGACTTTTGCGGAAAACATCAACGATATACCGGTCACGCCAATCCAACCCGCATAAAGAATCGACAATCCGACAACGATGAAAATCTCGTTGAAGCCTTTGAAGAGCTCAAACGGTTCATCGTGTCCTTGCAGGTTTTTGCGAGTGCCACGCCGTGCGTCTGATTGTGCAATAACGCTGACCGCTTGGGCCTCGGTGATCGTACCGGCAGCCACGGCGGCGCGAATATCATCGTGGGTCAGGCTCATCCGATGCTTTCCACTGTCAAATTGCTGTTGGTGTAAACACAAATATCTGCCGCGATGCTCATGGCTTTGCGGGCGATGGCTTCGGCGTCTAAGTCACTGTCGATCAAAGCCCGTGCGGCGGCGAGGGCAAAATTGCCGCCCGATCCAATCGCGGCGACGTTATGCTCAGGCTCTAGCACGTCGCCAGCGCCAGTGATCACAAACAGATCAGAGCCGTCTGTCACGATTAGCATGGCTTCTAGTTTTTGCAGGTACTTATCGGTGCGCCAGTCTTTTGCCAGTTCTACACTGGCGCGGGCGAGTTGACCGGGTGTTGCCTCGAGTTTGGCTTCAAGACGCTCCAGTAAGGTAAAAGCATCGGCGGTTGATCCAGCAAACCCGGCAACAACATCGCTGCCACTGGGTGATAGGCGACGCACTTTACAGGCGGTGCCTTTGATGATCGACTGCCCGAGACTGACCTGTCCGTCGCCAGCAACCACCACTTTTCCAGCTTTGCGCACGCCGATAATAGTAGTGCCATGCCAGCCGGGGAAGTTTGTATCTGCCATCGCGATCTCCGTCCTTTTCCTACATATGGCGGCGCAGACCCGATCGCGCAATGGCTGACGCTTGTGGGTGACGCGGATGGCCACTACCAACGTGATATGTCTAAGACCTTGACCCTTTATTTGACAGAATTGCTGCTGTGGCAGGTAAAACATGGCAAGAATCCGGTTTTGATGCGCTTGACAAAGGCGCTCGAAGAGGCCGGTTGGGGTGTTGGACTTGCAAGTGATGCAGCAACCCAAAGGTTAACCTCAATGGCGCGGCCGGGATTTGCATTGTTTTATGAGGATGAGCCATTTCATACCCGCGCGCTGACCTTAAGACGGTCTTATCTTCGTCCCTTTTTGCGGATCGAGGCATCAGCCAAGCGGTGGGAATGGGATGTGGCGAAAGCCACCTTCGATCCAGAGGTGGTCAATCCCAAACATGCCGCCCAATTTGGTAGCTTTTGGCGCAAAAAACTGGGCCTCAAGACAGAGCGGGGTGAGGGTTTTGTGTATGTGCCGTTGCAAGGAAAACTGACCCAAAAGCGTAGTTTTCAAAGTGCTTCCCCGTTGCAGATGCTTGAAACAGTGGTGCAGAACGCCGATGGGCGACGGGTGATCGCCACGCTGCACCCCAGCGAAACTTACACCGACACAGAACGGGCGCGTTTGAGTGAGATGGTGAAAGACGGCCGGATCCAGATATCACACAAGCCGATGCAGGTGCTTTTGCCGCGATGTGATTACGTGGCAACGCAAAATTCGAGTGTCGCTGTGATGGGTTATTTTTTATCCAAACCTGCCCTGCTGTTTGGTCAGATCGACTTTCATCATATTGCGGGGTCAGTGCCGATGCAGGGTCTGGATGCCGCCTATGCAAAGATTGATGGTCCTGCGCCAGATTATGCGCGGTATTTGTATTGGTTTTTCCAGATCCAGGCGTTGAGTGTGTGGCGCTCTGATTTTTCGGAACGCCTAGCGACAAGGTTGTCCGATCATGGCTGGCCAGATTAAGACCGTATTCAGAGCGCGCTGTCGATCCAGCTTTTCAAAGCGGCTTTCGGGGCGGCCCCGGTCTTGTTTGAGATCACGTCTCCGTTTTTAAACAAGAATAAGGCCGGGATTCCGCGTACATTCAGGTCAGCTGCAGCAGACATGTTTTCGTCGACATTTACTTTGACAATTTTTACCTTGCCATCGAGCTCATCGCTCAGCTCTTCAAGCGCTGGGCCGATTTGTTTGCATGGACCACACCATTCCGCCCAAAAATCCACAACAACAGGGAGGTCCGCATTTTTGACTTCTTGCTCAAATGTGGCATCGGTAACAGCGACGGTGGCCATGGATTTGCTCCAATTTAAAAAGTTGAGGCCGATAAGTATGCACCAGATTTGGGGCCGTCAAGCCAGGGCGGTATTTTGCAGTGCTTGGATCACCAAATCGTGTGGCAGATGCATCAGATGAGCCGTGCGCGTCCATAAGATAGCTGTGTCAATCTCGTGGTTCGGGTAAATTTCGCCCAGCGCACTGGCATAGGCGCCCATCTGGCGGAGAAGGCCGTCGGGCGTCTGTTCGGGCGTTTCTGGCACATCAGCGTTGGATTTGTAGTCGATTGCCAGAACATGGGTGTCTGAAACCAACAAACGGTCTATTGCGCCAAGGATCTTGCGACCCGCAAATGGCGGCAGCGCGGCTGTGATGTCGACTTCGGTCAGCCAATTTGGATCATCAAACAGGTCTGGATGAGCCTCGATGACCTTAAGGGCTTCGGTGAATGTGTCTTCATGGATGCCTTGGTCCTGAGCGATTTTTTCCCAACGGGTTCTGGGACATTTTGGCAGGTTCTCTAAGAGCAGGTGAATCTGTGTTCCCCGATCCTTTGCGAAATTATGATCGAAGTCTGCGTTGGGCCCATGAATTGTTTTGTCGCCGCTCAGATGAGAGGGTGCCAAAGGCCGCTCAGATGCAGCAGGGACAGTGGCGTGTTCGTGCGCCCATAACGGCACAGCTGTCTTGTCAACCTTGACAGACTCGCCCGTTCCGGTGGCAGTGTCCGGCCAAGTGCCAATTTGGTATCGTAAGCCACTGCCAAGCCTTGTTTTCAAAGGGCCCGCACCAACGTGGATCAAACCAGAGCGGACGCGTGTATACCAACTGTCACCGCTGTCTCCGACATCGCCTGCACCGGCAATGATCAACCAATTTCGGGCCCGAGTCATCGCGACATATAACAACCTGATCCGTTCAGCCTCTTGTTTGGCCGCTCGGTCCTCTAAGGCATCGACCAGCGTAGGAGGCGCATTGGCTTTGGCAACGGGCCAGACCAGCGGACCACGATTGATCTGGATCAAGCCGGTTTCGTTGGGCAAACGACGTTTGGCGCAATCTGGCAGGATCACCACCGGAGCTTCCAACCCTTTCGCACCATGCACTGACATGACGCGCACAGCATCCGCTGTGCTGTCAATTGGGCGTTTCAGATCGCTTCGATCATCGCCAAACCAAGATAGGAAACCAGTAAGAGATGGGACATTGCCGCGTTCGTAGATCATAGATTGGGCAAGCAGAGCATCGATGCCATCCTCGGCCTCCTGTCCCAACCGAGCCAGTAGTTTTGTACGGCCGCCATGTCGGGTCAGACACCGATCCAAAAGTTCGAAAGGACGCAAAAAATCGGCTTGGTCGCGAATATCTTTCAGAAAGGCAACGGTTTTGGGATAAATCTCGGCGTGATCGCGCAATTCAGACCATAGGTATTTCTGCTGACGATGATGTGCCAGCGCGTAAAGGTCAGCCTCCGTCCAGCCGAGCAAAGGCGATCGCAACAAACACGCAAGCGATAGGCTGTCTTCCGGCGTAGCGGCAAAGCTGAGCAACGCGATCAAGTCTTTCACTGCAAGTTCGCCGCCGATCCGCAAACGGTCGGCGCCAGCGATGGGCAAGCCTTGCTCTTTGCAGGCCCGGATAATCTCGTGAAACATGTCACTGCGGCGTTGTACCAGGACCAGAAAGTCGCCCGGTGTCAGACGGCGCGTATTGCCTTTTGCATCTGTAATCTGCGTGCCGCTCTCGATAATCTCGGCGATTTCTGACACGATATTTCTGGCCAGAATCAAGTCTGGTTTGCCCGGGCTGGGCGCATCGACAGGATCTTCAAACGCGGATTCTTTTGGCTGGTCCGCTTTTTCGATCACAGGCCACAGATCAACGCGGCCAGGCAAATCACGAAAAAAAGCGGTATGTTCGGACCTGTCTTTGAATCCAATGTGCGGAATCGTGCCAAAGACGGCATCGACAGCGCGCAAGATCGCCGAAGAAGAACGGAAGGAAAACAAAAGCTCGCGCGATTGGAAGGGCTGGTCTGCGTGGGTAAGCGCATCAGCGAAATAATCACGCATGTCGTCAAAGCCTTGCGGATCGGCCCCTTGAAACGAGTAGATTGATTGTTTTGGATCGCCGACAACAAAAATCGTCCGAGCCACCTCGGTGCGTGCTCCTTGGCCACTGGCAAACTCGCGGGCCAACATCTGTACAATATCCCATTGAACCGGACTGGTATCTTGCGCCTCATCTACCAAAATGTGGTCGATGCCACCGTCAAGGCGGAAAAGCACCCATTGTGCAACGCTTGGGTCGGTCAATAGTGCTCGGGCTTTGAGGATCAGATCATCGAAATCGAGGGTTCCGTTCAACGTTTTTTGGTGTGCAAGCTCGGGCAGAAAAACGTGGGCAAACTGATAAAGTGCCTCTGTTTTGTCAGTGACATCCAGGGCCAAACGGAGAGGGCGCGCTTGTTCCACACGCACCATCAGCGCGTTTAGTCTGCTCAAGTCAGCGCCAAGCTTCTCTTGCGTCGCGCGCGTAGGAAACCTATCGATTTTTGCTTTATAAGGCTGTTTTGTTTTCGGCCCGAAGAGCAATAGGTTTTCAAGTGTTTTAAGCGATCCGATCCCGAGCGGCTCCGTCAACATTTGGGTCAAGCTGGCCGCGCCCTTAATATCGGTGGAGGTGCCCAGCGCCATCTTTTCTGCCACGGAGCGCAGAAGGTCCGTTTCAAAGCCCTCAAACACCGTGGCCAGCAGGCTTTCTTGGGTTAGGTTTCCGTTGGCACCCAAAGCCGTCAAGCACGCGGTGCGGTCGAATGGCGTACGGAGCGCTTCGCGGTGCGAGGACACGGTCTGGACCAACGCCTCAATCCCGTCTTCGGTCAGATATGCGGCGATGGCGTCAAATGCATCAAGCCCTGCACCATTGGCCATTTTATCCAGCAGATCAGCCCTCAGGCGCTTTGCGGTTCGGTTATCCATTTCCGTGAACGCGGGCGCGACACCCGCTTCAAGGGGGAACCGGCGCAAAAGTGCGCTGCAAAACGAGTGGATCGTCTGGATTTTCAGCCCGCCGGGGGTTTCGATTGCGCGGGCAAACAAGGTGCGCGCTTTTTTGCGAAGCGCTGGGGTGTTGGTCATATGGTTCACCCCAAGACGGTCGAGACCACGTGACAAAGCCTCGTCGTCCAACATCGCCCAACCGCCCAACCGTTCGAAAAGGCGGTTTTGCATCTCGGTTGCGGCGGCTTTGGTGTAGGTCAAACACAAGATGCGGTCTGGCGGTACATCTTGTAGCAATAGTCGTGCCACCCGATCGATCAAGACGCTGGTTTTTCCAGAGCCGGCATTGGCCGACAGCCAAGTCGACAAGCCGGGATCTGCCGCGCGTATCTGGGCCTCTGTGGCGGGGTTAGGTTTGCTCATTTGACATGCTCTGGAGTAGCTTGGGTGCTGATATCCCATTCGCCATACCGCGCCAGATGGTCGTACTCGCCCACAGAGCCAAGCGTAAAAGGGGCACGGCGTGACAGATATCCATAAGCGGGATCTTGAAAATGCGACAGCAGCAGCTGATACGCGTCCCAGCTTTGCGCTATGAAATCAGGTTCCTCGTCTTTTGTTATGCCCGCGGTCTCCAGATCGCGTCCCAAACCGAGATACGCAATCTCATGAACCAGCGCAGCGGGGATATCTGCGAAGGCGCCGGCTTCCGCCATAGCGGCTTCGAGGGGCAATTGACGGTTATAGTGTTTGCGCTGATTGGCCGTCGGCGGGCGACCTGTTTTGTAATCATAAAGAACAAGCGTTCCGTCTTCGCGCTCATCAATCCGGTCGGCGACGCCATAAAGCCGAAATCCGTTGTCATCGACGTAACTGCCGCTTATCTCGACGCCGATTGGCTTTGCACACGCGCGTCGTTGGCGCTCCTGCGTGATGAATTGGGCAGCGATTTTGACAATTCGTGCGCGCCAGAGCCGACGGGCCGCGGGCCACACGACGGTCTGATCTAAAACAGTGTCGGTCGCACAGATCAGATCTTCTTGGGTCGGGGTGCGATCTTTTGTATCGATCGTAAAGCGCGCCATGATGTCGTGTAAAACTGTGCCACGGAGCCGCGCATCTGGCGATTGACGCAGTGGATCAATCGGTGCGAGCTTGAGCATCCGTTTGGCATAGATGCTGTAAGGATCGCGGCGGAGATGCTCAACTTCGGTAAATGACAACTCCTTTGGACGGTGCGCAACCGGCGGCAGAGGCGCTGGGCGTGGGGCGGACGCAACGGTCTGGGTTGGTTTGTCGAGAGTTTCGGCCAGTGCAATCAAATTGTCACCGCGTGCGGAAGCGGCGGACAAAGCCGCCTTCCCCGCGCCACCAAGGCCGTTAAGCAAATTTGCAAGACGATTGATCCAGCGAGACGGCACGGTTTCAGCCTCTTCATCGCGGGTGGTACGGGTCAGGATCACTTGCGGCGCCAACATGGCTTGCTGGAAATCATGGGCTTGCAGGCCAATCCGTCGATCCGGCAGCAAAAGTCCGGAATCTTGGCGCATTTTCCGGTTCAACCAGGGATCAGGGGCCGGGCGGCTTGGCCAGATACCCTCGTTAAGACCGCCCAAAATGACCAAATCAGCACCTTGCACGCGGGCCTCTAAGGTACCCCAGATCATAATCCCCGGAAATGCTGGCTCGTCTTCATAAACGATTTCATTTGCCATGATGCTCTGGAACAAATCCGCATATTCATATGGCGATACGTGACCTCCAGCGTCTGCTTGCTCAGCGATGGTCTCGACCAAATCACGCGCTTTGCGGCCAGGCTGCTTTAACCACAGCTCGCCGGTGTCGGTTGCAGGTTGAGGGCCAGTGGCGATTTGTTCTGTCATCTGTAGATGGATGGACAACATAGCCTTGAATGTTTCGGTTTTTACACGTGTGAGCCCAGAGATCACGTCACTAAGCCAAGCAACCCAATCTGTCGCGATCGGATCGTTTTGGCTGGTCGCCCAAAGCTTAAGGCTTTCATATTTCGGAAATGCTGGTCCGCAACGTCGCAAATGCAGTTCAAGTTCGCGCGTCAAACGCAAATGCGGACCACGATCGGCGCCGCCAGTTGCTGCGAGCGGATGTTTGAGCAGTGTGATGAGGGCTTCGCCATCGATTTGCGCGCCCATCAGTTCAGCCACTTGGCGCAACAACCGGCCGGGCGCGGATAAGGCCAGGGGACGTCCCGCGCTGTCATCCGGCTCGATGCGCCACCGATCAAGTGCCGCCGTGACATGCCGTGCCAGAAGGCGATCAGGAGTGATAAGAGCAGCGGAGATACCTTTTTCGGCAGCTTCACGCAGCGCAAGAGCGATCGCTTGCGCTTCGATCCGGGATGAAGGCGCTTCAACCAGAGTTACCTCGGCAAGCGCGTCGCTCAGTTGGGTCAGATCCGGCCCATCTTGCAGCCACTGGTTCGTAACTGGGGCAGGGCGCAAAGCAAGTGACAGAAGTTTGTTACGTGGCTGGCAAACAGGATGTGTTGGAGCCCAGGGTTTGATATCTGTCGGTTTGAGCTCAAGCCGTTGCATCAAAGCACGGAACCGGAACTGGGGGTGATCTTCAGCGCCAAGCGCATTATCGAGATTTTGCCAAACATGCTCGGGTTGATCAAAATCATAACCTGGCAGCACCACGGCACCTTGCGGCAAGCGCGAGACCGCTTCCATCAGCAAAGCCGTCGTGCCTCGCGACCCGGTTGAGCCGACGACAATTACAGGATGTTGTGGCGGTTGAGCATGCCAGTCTGCAATCAGGGTCTCGACGGCCAGGCGCAGTCGGGCGCTGGGATCCAAGCCACCATCGCTGGTGTCGTCAGCGAAGCTTATGGCGAGCTCTATGAATTTCTGGGCACGGGCCCAATGGGCGGACAAATCCCCGACGTCGAGATTGATAATGGCCTGAGGCGAGACACCCTCATCGTGTAGCTCGTCCATCAATGAGGCAAGGCTATCTGAAAGATCAAACAGCGCAGTCCGTGGCGCGAGATCAGGGTTGGTCTGTAGCAAGCGGTCGATCAGCTGTGCCAAAGCAAAGCGTCGTCGAAGACCGGGATACTCGGGCGGCAGACCATGGGTTTGATGAACCTGATCTGACAAGCTTGTCAGCATACGAATCTTGGGCAGCAATCGGGGTGACCCATCGCAAAGCAGGTCTGTCAATCGTCGGGCCATGCGCCCAGTGTTGACCAAAAGCTCAACCCTGGCCCAAGCGTCAGACGGTTTTCGTGCCAAATGAGTCTCCAGCCCAGCAATCACAGCCCGTGGATAGTCAACCCCAAGCGGAACGCCAAAGACGCGAGGATTAGAGCTGGCATCAAACAGAATGAGACTCCCACATTTCTGCTGCGGCGTTCAGTTCGGCCGGGCTTCCAGCATCGGCCCATTGACCGTTAGGCTCAAGCCCAAACAACATTTTTTCAGTCTCCGCACCTTGGAGCAAACCCACCGACTTCCAGTCGGTCCCGCTTTAGCGTGAATCAAGGACCATATGATGTTTAAGCTGTGGTTACTGTCCGTAGTCGCTTTAAACTTCTTGTTCCGCCTGACCTTTATCCCGTTTTCTTTCATCATGCGGCCAACCCGGCGATGGCCCACAGCCAATCCCAACTCTTTCAATTCCTCTGTCATCCGTGGCCGACCAATAGTTGCCGAGGGATTGCTCAAACTGATCCCGGATATGGGCGATCACGATCATGTCTTTACGTTGGCTGGCGCGCATCGGGCGGTTGCGCCAAGCGCGATAGCCGCGCGGGCTGACATCCATGATCTGGCACAGACAGATCACTGGCAATTCGTGTCTGTGTTCCTCGACGAAGGCAAACCCCATTCACTGACCGGCAGGACCATGCGCAGCATGATCCTGAGAGGTTGCTTCTTTGCACCAAGAACATCGTGGCCTTTTCTAGAATGCTCCTTTCCTCTCAGAGCATGCGATTTTCTTTTTGTCGCCATTGCAATCTGCGTGAATATCTTTTCCGAAGGCCCGCGACCAACCTCCATCTTTTTCAAGAACGAGATACGGTCTTGCAACGTGACGGTTGATGAAAATATTTCAAACTCAAACGGCGTCGCTTTCAATCAAAGAGTCCAGCCCCAGTTCCAGCGCTTCTGCTAATTTCTCGAAGGCTTCGGAATGCCCCCCGTTCGACAAGGTTCCCAAAAACGTGTCCAGCCGTGTAAACAGATGCAGCGCCGCGTCTAAGTCAGGATCGTTTCCAGCCGTGTAGAGCCCTGATTGAACGAGCAGTTCTGAGTCTTTGTACTTTGCGAGAACGGCACGGCCGTGAGAAATAATTTTGTTTTCTATTTCGCTGGCGGCGTCTGGCAGACAACGCGAGACAGACGCCATCACATCAATTGCTGGAAAACGTCCGCGCTCGGCGATCGAGCGATCCAGTACAATATGGCCATCTAAGACACCACGGACAAGGTCGGCAATCGGCTCTTCCATATCGGAGCCTGCAACCAGAACAGAGAAAAGGGCTGATATATCCCCGACACCTTCGGGACCGGGACCAGCGCGCTCGGCCAGCTCCATCACCAATTGACCCGTGGATGCCGGAAATCCACCACGCCCGAGCTTTTCGCCTGATGCCACAGCGATATCGCGATGTGCTTCGGCAAACCGGGTGATCGAGTCCGCAACCAGCAAAACTTGGGCGCCCATATCCCGGAAATATTCGGCAATGCTCATGGCGGTCCAAGCGCATCTGCGCTTGATCAAAGGACTTTGATCCGATGTTGCCGCGACCACGATCGCCTTTTTCATCCCCTCAGGTCCAAGTGTTTTACGCACAAATTCACCGACTTCGCGGCCACGTTCCCCGATCAAGGCCACAACCACGAGATCGGCTTGAACACGTTTCGTGATCGTACCCAATAAAGTTGATTTGCCAATACCTGACCCGGCAAAAAGCCCGAGCCGCTGCCCCCTGACCAGCGGCAGAAACGTATCCAGCGCAGCAATTCCAGTTACGATCCTATCGCCCAGGGGCTTTCGCTGGAATGCATGAGGCGGGCTGCAACGCACCTGTACCGGCGCCATCCCGATGTGCAAATCGGACCCGTCCAGCGGGACACCGAAAGGATCAAGCACATGGCCGATCCAGTCTTTGCAAGGCCGTAAATCTCCGTCACCAAGAAATTCGACGCGATCCCCCATTGTCACGCCATCAACGGCGCTTTCGGGCAGAACAGACACCGTTTCAGCGCCCAGTTGAATAACCTCAGCCATAACTTCGGTTTTATCGCGCAGATGCAGCGCAACTCGGTCGTGTAACCCGGCCAATCGCGACAGACCTGAGACTTCGACCAAGCCCCCGTTCATTCCGGCCACCTGCCCAAACATCCTGTGAAGTCTCAACCGGTCAAGCCGCGCGGCGAGCCCTTCAAATCCTATCGACATCGTGATGGCCCCTTTTCGTTCGATTCGAAGCGCTGCGCCTCGCTTACTCTTTTTAAAGGAATCAAGGTTAAGCCTTGGTTGAGCCATCAGTGGGAGAAGCCCCAATGTATGAAAATTTATCTATTTTGCGTTTGTCGAGTGCTCTTGCAGGGCATTCCGCCCAGCGCCAAGTGTTGACTGCTCGCAACATTGCAAATGCCGACACGCCAGGCTTCAAGGCACGTGATCTGGAAAATTTTAGCGAAACATATCAAACCGCTATGCGCGAAACGCGCGCCGGCCATCTTGGCCCAAGGTCATTCGGTGACCCAGTTGCCGATCTGTCAACGCCAGCGGCGCCGAATGGCAACACCGTTTCTCTGGAACACGAAATGATACGTGCCGCTGAGATCCGCCATCAACATGATTTGGCGCTGTCTGTATATCGCTCATCGCTTGGAATTATTCGAACCAGCTTAGGAAGAGGACGATAAATGTCTGACTTGTCGACATCGCTGATCATGTCCGCAAGCGGCCTAAAGGCACAGGCCGGGCGCCTTAACACCATCTCGCAAAATATCGCCAATGCGGATACGCCGGGTTATCATCGCAAGATGACCCGCTTTGAGGCGGTGTTGGACCCCGTGTCTGGCCAGCCGTCGGTCATTGCGTCAAGCGCAGGGCTCGATCAAAGCGCCTTGGCGATGATTTATGATCCGAGCCACCCTTTGGCCGATGAAAATGGCAATTACCAAGGCTCAAATGTTTCGTTGATGGTCGAAATGGCCGATGCTCAAGAAGCCCAGCGCAGCTATGAGGCCAATCTGCGCAGCTTCGACAATGCCCGTCAAATGACCAAATCGCTACTTGAACTTCTGAGACGATAATTTCTTAACGCAGAACGGAGACCAGAATGGACATCCGATCCTCAAACGCCGCGCAAATCTACGCCAGAGCGCAACAGGCCACATCAGCAAAGCCGCCCGATCCGGGGGGGTCCGCTACGGCTGCGCTTGGCAACTTTGCACAAACCTTGCAGCAAAACGAATATGTTGCAAAGGCTGCGATGACGGGTGGTGCAGATCCACATGCCTTGGTTCAGGCTCTGGCGCAAACCGAACTGGCGGTAGAGACGGCTGTAACAGTACGCGACAAAGTCGTCGAAGCATACCAGGAAATCCTGAGGATGCCGGTCTAGCTGATGCACGAAATGTTCTTTTACGACACCTTGCGCGAAGGGCTCTGGATTTCTGTCAAGATGTCAGCCCCGGTATTGGTGATCGCCTTGTTCACCGGTTTAGCGATTGGACTGTTTCAAGCGCTGACCTCCGTACAAGAAATGACCTTAACTTTTGTCCCCAAGGTTGGCGCGATGATGATCGTATTTTGGGCGACCATGGGCTTCATGACGGATATGCTGGTCAGTTTCTTTCAAACGACTGTTGTTCCTTTAATTGCTGGCTCTTAGGAGACCCC
>JBELMC010000044.1:0-22550 GCA_042096155.1 Dinoroseobacter sp. | reverse complement strand
ATGTGGCGTGGAGAACCCTCTGGTCTGGCCAAGAGGCTCGGTACACGATTGCCACAGGGCAATCCGCACCATAGCCAGGGGTTAGATCCGTGATCACCTGATCAACATTGCCAATGGACAAATGGATCGCAAGCGTCGCGCCAGTTGCAGCAAAATTGGTCAGGGTTTCGCCCGTAGGCATGGGGCTGGCGCGGCCCGATGTGCGGGTCAGCACCACCGATTGTGCAATGCCTGGCAGGGTCAACTCGCTGCCCAAAGCGGCGGCAGCGGCGGCAAAGGATGGCACGCCGGGGGTCACGGTATAGGCGATGCCAAGGGCCTTTAGGCGGCGTATTTGTTCTCCCATGGCGGACCACACTGACAAATCCCCAGAGTGTAGCCGCGCCACATCGAGACCCTTTGTGTCTGCGGCACGGATCTCGGCCATGATCTCATCGAGGTCAAGTGCGGCAGTGTTGATCACACGCGCATCCGGGGGGCAGTGGCCCAAAATCGCGGTTGGCACCAAAGATCCCGCATAGAGGCACACGGGACAAGACGCGATCAAATCGCGCCCGCGCAAGGTCAACAAGTCCGGAGCACCGGGGCCTGCGCCGATGAAATGAACGCTCATGATGACTCTCCGATCGCCAGCGCACAGGTTGCCAGACGGTCTTGTGATATTGTTCGAGGACCCAGCAGCCGCGCATTGGGCCCGGCAGCCGCCAGTGCCGTGGCTTCTGCCACGCTGCCGGTGTCATGGCTTGCGCGTACAGTGGTGGACTGAGTCAGAGTGGTCTGCCGGGCCAGTGCCTCAGGAGGGACGGCAATCAGCCCAACGCTCTGGCCCTCGGCAAAATCGCACAGCTGTCCGATCTTGCCCGTCAAGGTCGCAAATGCATCGGCCGTTTGGGGGTGCTGAGCCAGCGCCGAGCGGAAGCTGTCGATCGTGGCGGTACTGCGACAACCAAATCCTGCAACGATCATAGTGTGATGCTCCATTGAACAATCGGCAAGCTGGCGCGCCAGGCGTGCTTGGTCCCCAACCGGGTGGCAGTCGAAATTTCAAACCGGTTCAGATCTCCGCCACATTTGGCATGCCACTGGGACAGAAGGGCCTCGGTCTCCAAGGTCACGGCATTGACGACCAATCGCGTGCCCCGGACCAAGCGGTCGGTGATTTCGACCAACATCGCTTGAGACAGACCGCCGCCGATAAACACCGCATCCGGAGCAGGCAATTCCGCCAACGCCTCTGGGGCTGTGCCATGAACGACGCGCAATCGGTCTACACCCAGCGCGACCGCGTTGCGGGTGATGTTGGCCACGCGGGGGGCGCGCGGCTCGATACAGGTGGCTTGAGTTGTTGGATGGGCCAGCAGCCATTCGATGGAAATAGAGCCCGATCCTGCGCCAATGTCCCACAATTGCTGATACGGGCGCGGACCAAGCGCGGCCAGCGTCAACGCCCGTATAGGCTGTTTGGTCATTGTCCCGTCACTTTCGAAAAAGCTGTCTGGCACTCCGGAGGCTTGTGGCAAAGCAGCGTCGCCTTGGCAGGTGATTGCAACGCAAACTGGATGGGCGAAGCGATGATCTGGCAGGGTCTGGGCGGTGCAGCGGGTGTGAATCTGGCGGTCTGCGCCCAGCGCTTCGAAGCAGTCCAGCCGACTGGCGGCAAACCCGACCGTTTGAAGATAAGCCGCAAGATCTGACACCGCCGCGCCGTCGCGCACCAAAACGATCAGGCGCGCATCTTGGGCCAGATGCGGCCGCATCCGAGTCAAAGGGGCAGCGTGCAGCCCAAGGCAGATGGTGCTGTCCAACGCCCAGCCCAAAGTCGAGGCCACCTGTGCAAATATCGACACATTGGGCAAGGCCCGCCAGTCTGACCGTTTGAAATGGCGGGCCAGAACCGTTCCGGCGCCAAACCAGAACGGATCTCCTGACACCAGGGCCACCACCTGTTGGCCGCGCAATTCACGCAGCTGGGCAATGCCATCGGTGAACGGAACAGGCCACGGTATCTGCCGCGCGGCCGTTGGACCCAGCAGCGCCAGATGCCGCGGCGGGCCAAAGATGACTTGCGCGGCATGCAGCGCGTCTTGACTGACCGCGCAAAGCCCGGCACGTCCATCTTCATTGATGCCAACAATAGTGAGCCAGGGAGCCTCAGACATGTCGCCGAACCTCTTGATCCTTGGCGGCACCGTCGAGGCGACCGCTTTGTGCAAGATGATCGATGCGGCCGGCCTGCGCGCGACCGTGTCTTTTGCAGGACGGGTGCGTCGCCCGGCGCGCCATCCTGTGCCGCGGCGGATCGGCGGGTTCGGGGGCGTGGCCGGTTTGGCCGAGTATTTGCAGACCCACGCTGTCACCCATCTGGTGGACGCAACCCATCCCTTTGCGGCACAGATCAGCCGCAACGCCTGTGCGGCGTCTGCCCAAACTGGGGTGCCTTTGGTTGCGTTGACCCGTGCACCATGGCACCCCCTGCCTGGGGATAAGTGGACCTGCGTTCCCGATATCGCTGCTGCGGTGGCAGCACTCGACGTCGCTTCGTGCCGGGTGATGCTGGCGGTCGGGCGCATGCATTTGTCCCAGTTTGCGCCGAACCCACAGCATTTTTACTTGCTGCGTCTGGTTGATGCGCCGGCCCATCCGCCCGATTTTCCCGATCACCATGTCTTGGTGTCGCGCGGGCCATTCACGGTCGAGACCGATCTTGCTTTGATGCAGGCGCACCGGATTGATGTGGTCGTGTCGAAAAATGCGGGCGGCTCTGGCGCCTATGCCAAGATCGAGGCGGCCCGCCGCCTTGGGCTGCCGGTTGTCATGATCGACAGGCCAAGCTTGCCTGAAAGAGCTGTGCGGCATGACCCGGCTGAGGTTTTGACATGGGTGCATCAGATCACCGAGCGCGGTGTATAGATCAACGGTGCGCCGTCGCGCTGAATGATCCGGGTGGTGGATGCACCGATCAGCACCATGGTCCGCATATCGGCCATGTCTGGTGTTGCATCTTGAGCCGTCACAACACGAATTGATTGCTGAGGCGTTGATATCGCGCGACCAAAAATGATCGGTCGCTGCAGGGGACCGATCTGTTGCAAGATCCGCAGCGCTTTTGCAAAACCGTCGGGACGCGATTTTGAGCGAGGATTGTAGACGGCCATGGCAAAATCGGCCTCCGCCGCCAGACGCAAACGTTTTTCGATCAGCGACCAGGGCTTTAAATTATCTGACAGGTTGATCGCACAGAAATCGTGGCCCAGAGGCGCACCAACGGCGGCCGCACATGCAAGCATCGCCGTAATTCCCGGCAAAACACGGATATCGAGCCGCCGCCATTCGCGGTCGCCATGCTCGACCGCTTCGAAAACTGCAGCTGCCATGGCAAAAACGCCCGGATCGCCTGATGACACGACAACAACGCTGTGGCCCGCTTGGGCCAATCTGAGGGCATGCTGGGCGCGTTCTAATTCGTCCCGATTGTCCGAGGCGTGCAAGGTCAGCCCATTGCGCGGCGCAATCCGCGCGACATATGGGATATAGCCGACAACATCCGTCGCTTCGGCAAGGGCATGACGAACCTCGGGAGTGACCATATCGTCCTTGCCAGGGCCAAGCCCGACAATTGTGATCCCACCGCTCATGGCCGCCGCCCTTGGCCGTGCACGACGATGATCGAGAAATACGGCGTTACTTTGCCCTCGGCCTCGGACAGTTTGGTCACGGTTTGCTCCGCCATCGTTGCGTATTCCACAAGCCAGGCGACTTCATATCGGCCCGAGGCCCGCAAAGCATCACGGATCTTTTCGATATGGCGCCCAATCTTCATGATGACCAGGGCATCAGCGGCTTGCATATGTTGAACCAAAGTGGCCTTGGGCAGCGTGCCCATCAGAACGGTCAAGACATCGTCACCCCATGTGATTGGCACGCCTGTGGCGGTCCATGCGCCGGACATTCCGGTGATTGCTGGCACGACCTGCACGTGGTTGCTGTCTGCCAGACGGGTATACAGGTGCATAAAGGAACCGTAAAAGAACGGGTCGCCTTCGCAAAGCGCCACGACATCTTCGCCGCCGTTCAGAAGCGCGCGGATATGGCTTGTGCAATCCTCGTAAAATGCTGAGAGGGCGGTGTTATAGGCCGCATCGTGCAGGGGTATTTCAGTTGTAACCGGGTATTCCATCGCAAATTCAACGGCAGCTTCGGGGATCATCCCGTCGACGATCCGGCGGGCCTGGCCAACGCGTCCGGCCTTGCGAAAGAACGCCACATGTTTCGCAGACCGGATCAACCGATCCGAGCGCACCGACATCAGGTCTTGCGCGCCGGGGCCCACACCGACACCATAAAGAATACCGCGGCGGCTCATTCCATCCGGCTCGCAATGGCGTTGATCGCGGCGACAGTGATCGCGCTGCCACCCAAACGTCCTTGAATGATACAACAGGGGACGGGCTGATCTGCCCACAGGGCGTCTTTGCTTTCGACAGCGCCAACAAACCCAACGGGGCAGCCAATGATTGCCGCAGGGCGAGGGCAGGCAGGATCTTCGAGCATATTGAGCAAATGAAACAGGGCGGTGGGTGCGTTTCCGATGGCAACCAAAGCCCCCTCTAGATGGGGGCGCCACCGCTCCAGCGCTGCGGCGGAGCGCGTGTTGCCCATTTTGGCGGCAAGCTCGCGCACCCCATCATCATGTAAGGTGCAGATCACCCGATTGTCGGCGGGCAGACGCGGGCGGGTGATGCCCTCAGAGACCATGCGCGCATCACATAAGATCGGCGCGCCCGCACTCAGGGCGGCACGGGCAGCACGCACGAAGCCGGGCGAAAAATAGGCGTGCTCTTCCAATCCGACCAAGCCTGCGGCGTGGATCATCCGGACGGCGACTTGCTCCTCTTCGGGATCGAAGCGCGCCAGGTTCGCTTCGGCGCGGATGGTGGCAAAGGATTTTTGATAAATCGCGGCGCCGTCAGTCTGATAGGTGTAAGGCATGGGTCAGGTCGTTTCGGTAATAACAGTCTGGGCAATCCGGCTCACCGGGACCGAAGTTTGGCTCGGGAGCGTTTGTGCCGTGCCGTTATGGATAATGTCAAATGCCCCGTTTCGGCCCACCAGCGTGACGTCGGCCAAGGCGTTGTGGGCACAGCCTTTGGCGCAGCCTGACACGTGTAACTGGCCCGATATGTGCGGCGCAAGCTGGCGCGCGACCTCGTGGGTTCTGACCGAGGCGGACACACAGTGCGGCGCACCGGGGCAGGCATTGACCGCCAACAGCGGATCATCCGGTTTGGTGATGATCGCCGGGTGAGCTATGTCTGCAGGTGCGTCCAGTATGAGAATGCGGAACGGGGTCACGCGGATGCTGGCAGATGTCGCTATGATATTGCGCAAATCCGTGGCCTTGATCCGTCCAAACGGCAAGGCGACGTGCTGGCCAAGCAGGCCAGCGCCGCTTGGGCCAAGCGGTGGCGCGGCAGGGGCGGGCGCGTTGCCTTGCCAGCGCGCGGGCAGCGGCATATGAGCCAGCAGCTGGGCCATCCGCTTGGTGCCATTTGAGGAGGCATTTGCAAACCAATGTGCCAGCTCAATCAGCGTATCAATCGCTGTCTCAGGGCGCACCACGCAGCCGGTCTCCGCACCGTCGGCCCGCAAAATCAGATTGCCGAACATGTCGCGTTCCAGCCGGATATCGGCCGAGCAGCCCGCAAGACGCGGCGCCGGGCCTGTGTCTACGGCGAAGCCGAATTTGGCCGACAGCGACGGCAGCGCGGACAGTCTGGCGTGTAGCGCGCAGCTCAACGCTTGGGTCATGTCGCCCTCGGTCCAATGCGGTTCTGTCAGGATATTGCGCCGTTCTTCGAGTGCCGGGTCCGCGTCCAGCAATTCCAGCGCGCCAAGCGCCTGGAGCAAGTCCTGCAGGCGGTCCTCAGTCACGCCACGCATCTGCAAATTCGCTCTGTTGGTCAGCTCTAGGATGCCGTTGCCGTGGCTCACGGCCAAATCGCAAACCCGGCGCAGAGCGGCCGCATCAAATTGGGCCAGAACCGGACGGATACGCACAATCAACCCGTCGCCCGACATCATCGGGCGGTACGCCCCGGGGCACCAGCCCTTGGCTTTCGACGGCAGGGTCATTGTGCCGCCTGCAGTGTTGCGCGGATCGAATTGCGGCGGCTGGTCCATAGCCCAGCGGCGTCAAGTGCCGCAAACTGGGTGCGCATGGCGGCCGCCGCGCCGGGGTTTTCAGTGTTTAAAAAGGCCGTAACGGTGTCGTTGCCCAAGGTTGCGTCATAGTACAGATCGAACAGGTGGCCCGAGACGACCCCGGCCAGATGCGCAAATGCAGCCATATGATCCAGCGTTGCGGCGATTTCCGCGCCGCCGCGAAAACCGTGACGCATCATACCCGCCAGCCAGGATGGATTGGCCGCGCGCGCTTGGACGACGCGGGCGATTTCCTCTGGCAGGGCTCGGGCGCGCGGCACATTTGGCGTGGTGGTGTCCAGATGATACAGCGTGGCATGGCCACCGGTGATACGCTGCGCCGCGGCGAACCCGGCTTCATGGGCTGCATAGTCTGAGGCAGCCAGCAGATCTGTCTCCGGCAAGTCCTGCAAATGAACGAAGCTGTCGGCCGATTGCACCCGTGCGCGCAGGCCGTCCATATCCAGCTGCGCAGTTTCGCCATCCAGCGCATAAGCACTTGCGGCCAGCCAGGCTACTCCGGCTCGGGCTTTGCTGTGATCCGAATACTGTTCCAAAGCCGCACCCATCTGAAGTCCGTAACTGCCTGGTTTGGGGCCAAATACGCGTGCCTCTGCGCGCCCGACAAAAGGGTTCCAATCGGCGGCCTCGCTGCGCTGTGCTACGGCACGTACGGCTGCGTTGAACAGCGCTGACAGCATTGGAAACACGTCTCGAAAAAGTCCTGAAACCCGCAACGTGACATCGATTCGGGGGCGGTCAAGCTCGGCGATTGGTAAGACCTCGATGCCCGAAACGCGTTCGGTGACCTTGTCCCACACCGGGCGCACACCCAGCAGCGCCAGCGCCATGGCGAATTCCTCGCCCGCGGTGCGCATGGTGGCTGAGCCCCACAGATCGACGATCAGGCCTTTGGGCCAGTCACCATGATCCTGCAAATGTCGCCGGACCAGTTCGTTGGCCAGCGTGACGCCTTGGGCAAATGCTGAGCGGCTAGGGACGCTGCGGGGATCTGTGGTGGTCAGGTTGCGCCCGGTGGGCAAGACATCGGTGCGGCCCCGATAGGGCGAGCCGGAGGGCCCTGCAGCGATCCGTATGCCGTTCAGAGCATCGATCAATGCGCTGCGTTCGGCCGTAACAGCGGGCGACAGATCAACCGGGCTGGCGGCCGCGGGCAGACGGCCCCAGATATGCAGCCCATCGGCAAACTGACTTTCCTTGATGTCACAAACAAAGCGGTCGATCTGCGTGATCGCCTCGGCGGTGCAGCCTGCGCGGTCTAATCCCAGATCATGCTCAACACCCAGAGCTTGGGCCTCTGTGCGGATGTCGTCTTGAAGACGGTCCCGTCGCTTGGGATCCAGGCCGTCGGCGTTCGAAAACTCGTCCAGCAAGGCCTCGAGCCGGATCAGTCGGTCGGGCGTTTCACTGGCGCGCAATGGCGGTGGAATATGGCCAAGGGTCACCGCGCCAATGCGCCGCTTGGCCTGAGCGGCCTCGCCAGGGTCATTGACAATGAACGGATATATCACCGGCAGCGGACCAGTCAGAGCCTCGGGCCAGCAGGCATCTGATAAGGCAACCGCCTTGCCGGGCAACCATTCAAGCGTTCCGTGCGCGCCGACATGTATCAGCGCATCAGTTTTGGCCTGCAGCCAGAGATAGAACGCCACATAGCTGTGACGGGGCGTGCGCGACAGGTCATGGTAGTCATCATGGCGCAGCGCCGGTGTGCTGCGCTCAGGTTGCAGCGCGATCAGAACATTGCCACAGGCCGTGGCGGCGAAGTGAAACCGACCGTCGCGGCAGGCGGGATCCTCTTCGGGGGCGCCCCAGATTTGTGTCAGCTCGTCTTGCAGGGACGCAGGAAGACGCGCCAGGGCGGCACGGTAATCCGCCAGCGACCACGACATGTCGCAGCGCTCCAGCGCGCTTTGCAGGGCAGCCTGAGGTCCGGTGGTGTATCCCGCTTCGGCCAAATCCTCCAAGATCGCATATGCCGAGGCCAGCGCATCCAATCCGACCGCATGGGCCATGTTCCAGGCCTTGCCCGGATAAGTCGACAAGATCAATGCTGGACGCCGCTCCGCCACGGGCCGCGCCGCAAGCGCCGTCCAGGCTTGCACTTTGTTTGCGATCGCGGCGATCCGTGCAGGCTCAGGCGTATGGGCGTGGCGCGAGAACTCAAGCTCAGGGTCTTTGGCACCAGCTTCCTTGAACGAGGCCACCCCCGCGAACAAACGGCCGTCCAGTTCCGGCAAAACAACATGCATTGCCAGATCGGCCGGTGACAGCCCGCGCGCAGCGTCTTGCCACGCGGCCCGGGTCGAGGTGGCCAGCGCCACTTGAAACACCGGCACGCCGGCCGCATCCAGGGGCGAGCTGCCAGACGCACCTCTGCCACTGAACGACGTCGCATTTACGATTGCGGCAGGGCCAAGATGGGCAATTTGGCGGGCCATCCACTCAGCGGCACCCGCCGTCTTTAAGGACGGGGCGAACAGGCCCAAGACCCGAAAGCCACGGGCCCGCAGCGCGTTGAACAATGCGCCGATCGGCGCAAGATCGGCCGAGGTCAAATAGGCGCGGTAAAACGACACCACCACCAATGGCTTGTCCGACACTGGCAGGATCAGCGGACACGACAGCCCATGCTCAGGCGTCCAGGCCCCCACCAACGGCAGAGATTTTGGTCCCGTCACCGGGCCAGCATAAAGCCCTGCTGCCAGCGCCATTTGTTGCAATGCCGCCTGGGCCGCGACCGCGCCTCCCATATCGCACAGCTGTGACAACCGGCGCAGCGTTGAGATCGGAAGTGTCGAAGCTGCATCAAGGGACGGATCGGAGCGGCCATCTGCGGGCAAAACTGCCAGCGCGATGCCGCGGTCTTCCGCCAGCGCTTTGATCTGCTGGATGCCATAGGACCAATACGGCAGACCGCCGATCAGCCGGATCAGGATTCCCTTGGCGCTTGCCAATGTTTGCGCCACATAGGTATCGACCGACAGGGGATGTTTCAGCGCCCCGATGCTTGCCAGCCGCAATCGTGGCAACTGCTCCTTGCCTTGATGCCAAGCCGCTGCAAACGCACCCAGATCGCTGTCTGAAAACGAAAGCACCACCAGCTCGGCTGGCGACTGACCGAGATCTGTCGGGGTCTCGGCTTCCTCTAGCCCGTGGCTTTCGCGAAAGATGACATGCATGGCGCTGACAGCTCTTGATGGGGCCGCTTACTCGGCTGCGATCTTGTCGTACAAAGCCATGCGGATTGTGTCGCTGTTCACGTCATCATGTTCGGCAATTACGACCAAACGCCCTTGGCGCGCTTCACCCGGTGCCCAAGGGCGGTCATATTGGTAGCGCACGCGGGCCCCGACAGCCTGAACCAGCAGACGCATCGGTTTGCCAGTAACTGCAGCATATCCTTTGACCCGCAGAATATTTTGGCTCCGCGCCATGGTTTCAATCCGCGCAATTAGATCGGTGGGATGGGGCAGTTCGGGAATGTCTATGACAACAGACTTAAAATCGTCGTGTTCGTGATCGTCGTGGCCGTCATGATGGCTGGGACGCGCATCGATATCGTCTTCAGCGGCGGCACTGAGCCCCAGGATCACGCGCGGATCAACAACCCCTTCCGCGACCTCGACCATCGGAATCGCGCGACGGCTTTGCGCTGCGATCACAGCTTTGGCTTTTGTAACGCCGTCCGGACCTGCCAGATCGGGTTTGGTCAACAAAATAAGATCGGCACAATGAAGCTGATCTGCGAAGACCTCGGCCAAAGGGGTGTCGTGATCGAGGCTGTCATCTGCCGCGCGCTGGGCTTCAACGGCGTCGACATTGGATGCAAAACGACCATTGGCAACCGCTTCAGCATCGGCCAGCGCGATCACACCATCAACCGTCAGCCTGGAGCGTATAGCGGGCCAGTCAAATGCCTTCAGCAGCGGCTTGGGCAGCGCAAGGCCAGAGGTTTCGATGATGATATGATCGGGCCGCGGCTTAAGCGCCATCAAAGTCTCAATTGTCGGGATGAAGTCATCCGCGACGGTACAGCAAATGCAGCCGTTGGCCAGCTCCATGATGTTTTCGGCCGGACAATCCGGAATTGCACAGCGTTTCAGGATGTCGCCATCAACGCCAACATCACCAAATTCGTTTACTATGATCGCAAGACGTTTGCTTTGCGGATGGGTCATCAGATGGCGCACGAGTGTGGTCTTTCCCGAGCCGAGAAAACCAGTGACAACAGTGACAGGCAGTTTGGACAGGTCGGACATGTCAGGTCTCCAATGGTGGCATACGGGCGATGCAGTTTTTGCGAAAATGATGGGAGCGTTCGCGCCAGGGAACCAGCCCGTCTGCGGTGTTTTGGTATTTATGGGCACCGTCCAGCACCAGCTCTGCTTCAGTCTCGTCGAAATTGCCGTAGACATAGCTCCAGCGGCCCGGACCGCGAAGCGCGACCGAGCACCCGCTTGTGCAATTGGACAAACATTCCACAGCGCGCAACTTAATCGTCTTGGGCAGAGACTTGCGCGACAAGGCTGCGTGCAGTTGGCTGCCCGGACGGATATCGCCAGCTGGGTCCTGATCGCGCACTCTGCATTTGGTGCATATGAGCAGCTCCACTGCAGAGAATTCAGAATCGGCCGTCTCGGACATCTTTCACCTGCGGTTTTGGACAGGGGCAAAGGACGACGGGCCGATTGCGGCAAACCCATCTTCCGGAACACCCCGTCCGGTGACGTTACTTGAGGTTGGCAGGTCTCCCGGCTTGCGGACACCAAAGCGGGCTTTGGGCGGATCCGGCCTTCCCAGCCTTAAGCCAGTGGCACATGGATCCTTTATCCGGTCACGGTCGCGGGGGCGGCTGCGATATTGGGGGCGAACCCCCAGCGCATTCCCTTTTCACCCACCAATGGCAGGCACCAACAATTGATGTGTTGGGCACGACGCACCGTTTTGTCAAGCGGCATGTCGTGCATTATCCGATCGACGCAACGGCGCGGTTATTCCGCGGCTTGCGCATAGTCTTCCATAGGCGGACAGGTACAGGTCAGGTTGCGGTCTCCCCACACATTGTCGACCCTGTTGACAGGCGGCCAATACTTATCGACCCGGAAAGCACCGGGCGGAAAACATCCCTGTTCGCGCGAATAGGGGCGGTCCCAATCGCGTACGAGATCTTCCATCGTGTGAGGCGCGTTTTTGAGCGGGTTGTTTTGCGCGTCGATCTTGCCCTCTTCGATATCCGCAATCTCGGCTCGGATCGCGAGCATGGCATCGCAAAAGCGGTCCAGCTCGGCTTTGGTCTCGGACTCCGTGGGCTCAATCATCAAAGTGCCTGCAACGGGGAAGCTCATGGTGGGCGCGTGAAAGCCACAATCGATCAGGCGTTTGGCAATGTCGTCCACCGTCACATGGGCCTTTTCGGCAAACGGCCGGGTGTCAATGATACATTCATGTGCCACGCGCCCTGACGGACCCTTGTACAGCACGTCGTAGGCCCCCTCCAGCCGCTTGGCAATGTAGTTGGCGTTCAGGATCGCGACCCGCGTGGCTTGGGTCAGCCCCTCGCCGCCCATCATCAAACAATAGGCCCAGGAGATCGGCAACAGGGACGGCGACCCAAACGCCGCCGCCGAAACCGCCGCACCGCCGCCATTGGGGTCGCCTGGCAGATGTGGCGCCAGATGTGCCTTGACGCCGATCGGCCCCATACCGGGACCGCCGCCGCCGTGAGGGATGCAAAAGGTCTTGTGCAAGTTCAGGTGGCTGACATCACCGCCCAGATCCCCCGGGCGCGAGACACCGACCATCGCGTTCATATTTGCCCCGTCGATATAGACCTGCCCGCCATGGGCATGGGTCAACGCGCAGACCTTGATCACGGTTTCCTCGAACACGCCATGGGTCGAGGGGTAAGTGATCATGCAGGCGGCCAAGTTATTGCTGTGTTGGACGGCCTTGGCTTCAAAATCCGCCAGGTCAATGTCGCCATTGGGCGTGGATTTGACCGGCACGACTTTCCAGCCAACCATATGGGCGGAGGCCGGGTTGGTGCCGTGGGCTGACATCGGGATAAGACAGATGTTGCGATGCGCTTCGCCATTGGCGCGGTGATAGCCCGCAATCGACAAAAGCCCGGCATATTCGCCCTGCGCGCCCGAATTGGGCTGCATCGACAGCGCATCATAGCCGGTGATTTCGCACAGCTTGGCGGAGAGATCCTCGATCATTTCAGTATAGCCGGTGGCCTGATCTGCGGGGCAATAGGGATGCAGCAGCGAAAATTCGCGCCAGCTGACCGGCATCATCTCGGCGGCTGCGTTCAATTTCATGGTACAAGATCCCAACGGGATCATCGCACGGTCCAATGCCAGATCGCGATCGGCCAAACGGCGCATGTAACGCATCATCTCCGTTTCGGCCCGGTTCATATGGAACACCGGGTGGCTGAGAAATACACTTGTGCGGATCAAGGCATCTGGCATGCGGTATTCCGCTTCGAAATCAGTATCGCGGTCTGTGATGCCAAAGGCGCGCCAGACCTTCTTGATGGTCTTGGGTCTGGTGCGTTCGTCCAGTGTGATCCCCACTTTATCCAGGCCGACTTTGCGCAGATTTACCCCTTCGGCAATCGCGGATTTCAAGACTGCGTTTTGTAAAGGCCCGACCTCGACAGTGATGGTGTCAAAGAAGGTCTCGGGCGTGACGGTAAAACCGTTTTCGTGCAAGCCACGCGCCAGACGGGCGGTCTTGCGGTGGATCCGCTGGGCAATGGCGCGCAGGCCTTCGGGGCCATGAAACACAGCATAGAACCCGGCCATGACCGCCAGCAACGCTTGTGCGGTACACACATTCGAGGTCGCTTTTTCACGACGGATATGTTGCTCGCGCGTTTGGAGCGACAGCCGGTATGCGCGGTTTCCGTGGCTGTCAACCGACACACCAACAATCCGGCCTGGCATATTGCGCGCATAGATTTGTTTGGTCGCCATATAAGCGGCATGGGGCCCGCCATATCCGATCGGCACTCCAAATCGCTGGGTCGACCCGACAGCAATATCGGCCCCCATGGCGCCGGGCTCTTTCAACAAGGTCAGCGACAACGGATCCGCAGACATGACGCCAATGGCTTTTTGCGCGTGCAAAGCGGCGATGATGTCAGTGAAATCGCGCAGATGACCCAAAGTACCCGGATACTGGAAAATCGCACCAAACACCTGAGAGGCCTGCAGGTCAGACGGATCCCCGACAATAATTTCGATCCCCAAGGGGGCCGCACGGGTCTGCATAACCGCGATGTTCTGAGGATGGCAGTTTTCGTCGACAAAGAATGCTGTGGCTTTTGACTTTGACACACGTTGGGCCATGGTCATTGCTTCGGCGCAGGCTGTGGCCTCGTCCAGCAAAGACGCGTTGGCAATTTCCAAGCCGGTCAGGTCGGATACCATGGTTTGGTAATTCAACAATGCCTCAAGCCGACCTTGGCTGATTTCAGGTTGATAGGGTGTGTAGGCCGTGTACCAGGCCGGGTTTTCGAGGATATTGCGCTGAATCGCGGGCGGTGTGACGGTGCCGTGATATCCCTGACCAATCAACGAGGTCAGCACTTTGTTCTTTGACGCCGTCACCCGCATGTGATGGAGCAGCTCGCGCTCAGATTTTGGTTTGCCAAAGTTCAACGCGACTTTCTGACGGATTGCCGGTGGCAAAGTGTCGTCGATCAGCGCGTCCAGTGAGGGCGCCCCCACCGCCGATAGCATGTCTTCCATCTCGGGGGCCGAAGGTCCGATATGACGACGGTTTGCGAAATCATAGGGCAGGTAGTCGGTGGGGATATAGGTCATGGTCTGCTCCGGTCAGGCGATCAAGTCTTTGTAGGCGGCGTCGTCCATATATGCATCCACCTGGGATGGATCACTGGCTTTGATTTTGAAGAACCAGCCAGCGCCGGTGGGATCTTCATTGGCCAAAGCAGGGGTTTCTGCCAACGCCTCGTTGATCTCGGTTATGGTGCCATCCAGCGGTGCCATGATATCAGACGCGGCTTTGACGGATTCGATCACGACGATTTCATCATCTTTGCTGACTTCGGCGCCGACCTCGGGCAGCTCGATAAAGACAATGTCGCCAAGCTGTTCTGTGGCGTGGTTGGTGATGCCGATGATGTAGACATCGCCATCTTGTTTGATCCATTCATGCTCTTGTGTATATCTCATGTATTCTCTCCGGTCTGAAGGGGTGTCGGCTGAGTTAGCGTTTGAAATTTGCAGGGGTGAATGGCATTTTGGCAACCGTCAATGGCCGTCTCTTGCCGCGTAATTCGCCAAAGACTGTCGTGTCAATTTGGGCATATGGGGCGTCAAGATACCCCATCGCCACGGGGCCCCCAACCGTGGGGCCAAACCCGCCAGATGTGATCTTGCCAATGCACACAGTGCTTTCGGCATCCGCAAACAAGGCCACATTTTCGCGCATTGGGGCGCGACCTTCCGGGATCAAGCCAACCCGGCAACGGGCCGGACCCTTGCCAAGTTCGGTCAGGATCTTGTCAGCGCCCGGAAAGCCACCGGCGCGAATACCGCCTGTGCGTCTCGCTTTTCCGATCGCCCAGCCAAGCCCCGCCTGGATCGGCGTTGTTAATCTGTCGATGTCATGTCCATAAAGACACAGACCTGCCTCGAGCCGCAATGCATCGCGGGCGCCAAGTCCAATTGGCGCAACGTCATCATGAGCCAGCAGTATTTTGGCCAAAGCGGCCGCATCCGCATTGGACACCGAAATTTCATAGCCGTCCTCGCCGGTATAGCCAGACCGTGAAATCCAAGTCTCGATGCCTTGCAGGGACAACGTCTTGACATCCATGAACGCCATATCGGCAACAGCCGGGTTCAACGTGCTCAGTACCGCTTCAGCACGAGGGCCTTGCACAGCCAGCAATGCGCGGTCGGTCAGCGCGCTGATGGTGATGCCACGGCCCGAAAGCTGCGCAAGATGGGCCAGATCATCGGCTTTGCATGCGGCATTCACCACCATGAAGATATGGTCGCCGCGATTGGCCAGCATCAGATCGTCGAGGATACCGCCGTCGTCATTGGTAAAAAAGCCATAGCGCTGACGGCCTTCTGCAAGGCCCAGAATATCAATCGGAAGCAAGGTTTCCAACGCTTGCCGCGCATCAGTCCCGCTGATCCGCACCTGCCCCATATGACTGACATCAAACAATCCGGCTTTTGCGCGGGTGTGCAGATGCTCAGCCAAAACGCCCAATTTGTACTGTACAGGCATCCGATAGCCTGCAAACGGCACCATTTTTCCGCCCAGTTCAACGTGCAAATCATACAGCGGGGTGCGCAATAACTCGGTCACTTTTGGCCCTTTCGGCAGTTTGCCGAGGACCCAAAAGGAGACATCACGGCATCGATACAACGCATGGTGCCCCATACGCCTGATGCCCCCCTGTCCTTTCGCCTGAGATCGCTATCCCTTCGGCGGGTGCGTGTGGCACCACTCTCCAGGGTCTTTCCACACGACCGGTCCCTTGGCCTGAGAGTTTCCGGGGCGGTTGCTCCTTCGGCACCAGCTCACTGGTTCTCCCGATCGTCTGGCGAACGTCGACGTGACACAAAAAACCATGCTGATCAGATTCGACTTCTTTGGTGCCCGAGAACTGGGCAGGCTGTCAACTGGCAACACCGCCAAATTCGCACCCCATTTGCTTATATCGGGATTAGAGCGTCCAGATTGGTCTTTATCGCGCCTGACAAAGGAGCGCCCAAAGCGCTGGCGCCTTGTCTGCTGTACTTGGCGACTCTGGCCTTGGTCGCGCGTCACCCCCAGGGGCCCGCATGCCCATCGGAGTTGGCGTTACGGCGTTGAAGCCTCGTCAAGCAGATCATCGACATTTGGCACCGCAATCAGATGATCAGTGTCAACAAACCCGAGTGGCGTCGTGCTGTTGTGATTGGACACCAGGGCCCAACCGATCTCGCGCAGGCGTCCGCGCGAGACCCGATAGGCCCGCGTTTGGAAATGCACCAGGTCGCCGGACAATAAGGCCCCCGAAGCGCCCCACCTTTGGGACGGACCATGGCGGACAAAAAGCTGATCGCCAGGGGCAATATTGACCCGATAAATTGGTCCGAAATCCTCGGCATGCTGGGGTAAAATTTTGCGCAAACGATTTTGGTCAAGCTTCAAATCCTTGCGTGGGGGGGCGCCGATCGATGCGTCTGAAATCAGTAAAACATCGCGCAGCTGTGGGGCGGATGCAGCCAGTGTGCGGATCAGGCCTTCAAGCGCGTCCTGTTGGGCTGGGGTGACCGTTTTTGTGTTTGCGCGTTTGGCGACCGGTGGCGCCTCCAGCGCGACCGAGATGCTGTGAACCGCCAAAACCTCTGCCGCTTTCCAATTGCTGGGGCCTGGCAACCCGATTCGCTGATCCAGAGGTCGTTGCTGTGTGAACGTGCCGTCCATGTCGATAGAGATATGCGTGGATGGCGCCGAAATCGATGTGTCCGCAACTTCGGCCGTGTGTATGACAACATACCATATATCGGCGCTGATCTGACCGATGGGTGTCCAAGGATTGGCCGAGCCCGATGCAGCATGGGTGGGGCGGATGAGAGAGGACATGAACGCGACTCCTACGGACAATACAAAATGTTAACGTTTGCTTGACAGGTCGGTGTGAGCGCGGTGTGAATGCAGTGTGAAAACGCTCTACGGTGCGCAAAATCACAAAAGGAGATGGTGAGCTTCTGTCTTGCCATCGCGATGGTATTTTTTTGCGTGAGCCTTGGGTTTCGACCAATCCCGAGCCGCACAGTCTTTGAAAAAATTGCCTGATTTGCTCGCGTCATGTCGCAAACTATCGCGCTGGACGAAATGTTTGTTACGCCACGCACTGTGTCATGCACGAAGATTGCCAATTTCAGGCCGCGTCAGGTGGATCATGTTTTTTGACACTCTGATGTTTTTGACAAGCTCCGATAACCATTGGCAAAGCCATCAAAAATGTGAACTGGCACATAAGGTCTGCCACCCACGACGGGTGTCAGAGCATGCCTTGCCCGGACCAGGCGCCAGTTCGACAAGTTCCAGCCGTTGGTACAAACAGTTTGTGGATGCGTTCTGAACGCCTTTCTAAAGGGCGCAGGCAAAGCAGCGCCAACCGCGCCGCTGTCAAGTTTCGAAAAACTTCAATTGCTCAACGCGCGTGCAAGATATATCGGGCGGCACGGATTTGGCATACAGATCAGGGCGTTGCGTCAGCAAAAGTTTTCGAAGCCCCATCAGCCCTTCCCCCTCTTGCGCCAAAGCGCTGATTTCGCCAAGAGTGTGTGCCACCTGGACCTACATGGTCGTCATAGAGGTCGCCTGCGCTTTGTTTGCCGATGCGGTCGGACCGGCCTTGCTCTGGAAACTCGGTTTGTTTGGCTTATTTGAGCAACTTCAGAAAAGATGATGCGTAGGAGCGCCCCAATGAGCTATGCAAAAACCCAAGCCGCCCTGTCGAAACTGACCCCTGAGCAGTTTCGTGTAACCCAACAAAATGGCACTGAGCGGCCGTTTTCTGGCGCGCTGAACGACAACAAAGCCCCCGGAATTTACGTCGATATCGTCTCTGGGGAACCCCTGTTTGCGTCAGCAGACAAGTTCGAATCGGGCTGTGGTTGGCCCAGTTTCACGAAACCCATCGTTGATGCGAATGTCAAAGAACTGCGCGATGTCAGCCACGGCATGATCCGAACCGAAGTCCGCTCGAGCCATGGCGACAGTCATTTGGGTCACGTATTTCCCGACGGACCCCGCGATCGAGGGGGGCTGCGCTATTGTATCAACTCAGCCAGCTTACGTTTTGTCCATCGTGACGATATGCAGACAGAAGGTTACGGTGAATATTTAAACCAAGTGGAGGACATCTGATGAGCGAACGTGCTGTCTTGGCCGGAGGCTGTTTTTGGGGCATGCAAGATCTGATCCGAAAACGACCTGGCGTGCTGGCCACGCGGGTTGGATACACTGGCGGCGACGTGGACCATGCCACCTATCGCAATCATGGGACCCACGCCGAAGGGATCGAGATCCTGTTCGATCCGGCCCAGATCAGCTACCGCCGATTGTTGGAATTCTTCTTTCAGATCCATGATCCAACCACATCAATGCGACAGGGCAACGACCGCGGCCCGTCTTATCGCTCGGCGATTTATTATGTCGATGAGGCGCAGCGCCAAGAGGCGCTGACGACGATAGCTGATGTCGACGCATCAGGTCTGTGGCCCGGCAAAGTCGTGACCGAAGTGGAGCCGGCAGGTCCGTTTTGGCAAGCCGAACCAGAGCACCAGGACTATTTGGAGCGGATTCCGAATGGCTATACCTGTCATTTTATCCGGCCGGATTGGGTTTTGCCCAAACGTACTGCAGCAGAATAAATCAAAATAATCATCTGAAGCTTGCGCGGCTTATTCGTGGCAAGCGCCCTTTTTTCAAAGGACAAGTTTTGGTGACATATTGCAAATCTGGTCTGGTGTTCGACAACACCTACGCTCGAGAGCTGGAAGGAATGTACGTGCCCTGGACCGGCGACAAAGTTCCCGCCCCCCGGATCGTGCAATTCAACGGCGCGCTGGCCGCCGATCTTGGGCTAGACCCAGAGGTTTTGAACGCGCCCGAAGGTGCAGAGATGCTTTGTGGGAGCGTTGTGCCCAAGGCAGCTACCCCGTTGGCGCAAGCTTATGCCGGGCACCAATTCGGGGGATTTTCGCCGCAACTTGGTGATGGTCGCGCAATTCTGTTGGGCGAGTTGATTGACAAAAACGGCGCGCGCTGTGACCTGCATTTGAAAGGGTCGGGGCGGACGCCATTCTCACGCGGTGGCGATGGCAAAGCGGTTCTCGGCCCGGTTTTGCGTGAGTACTTAATGGGCGAGGCAATGCATGCCCTTGGGGTTCCAACAACACGTGCTCTGGCGGCGGTTGAAACTGGCGAGGAAATCTACCGCGACGGTCTGAAACCGGGGGCGGTGCTGGCACGGGTGGCCTCAAGTCATATCAGGATCGGCACATTTCAATTTTTCGCCGCGCGCCAAGATCATGATGGCCTTAAAAGACTGGCTGACTATACAATCGCGCGTCATGATCCAGACCTGATCGGGACGCATGCACCCTATTTGGGCTTGCTTGAAGCGGTGATCGAACGTCAGGCGCGACTGGTTGCCAAATGGGTTTCGCTGGGCTTTGTGCATGGTGTGATGAACACCGATAACGTAACGATTTCAGGAGAGACGATCGATTATGGCCCGTGCGCATTTATCGACACATACGACCGGCTCACAGTGTTCAGCTCAATTGATCAAACAGGGCGATATGCGTTTGGCAATCAATCCAATGTGATGCGATGGAACCTTGCACGCTTTGCGGAAGCTCTCCTGCCGCTGATTGATCCGCGCGATACAGAAAACGCGATAAAGCGCGCTGACACTGCACTGGGAACATTCGATGAGCTTTATGCCGCGTCATGGGTTGAGGAAATGATGCTCAAGATCGGTTTGAAGGACCATGATGACATCGACATGGTGAATAAGCTTATGGTCGCGATGGAGGGGCAAAATGTGGATTACACGTGTTTCTTTCGCGCTCTTGGGGAAGCCTTGGACGGTTCCGATGATATCGTCACCAAGTTGTTCACGGATCCCACTCTGATCGTGGAGTGGCTTGCAAAATGGCGCGCAGTGATCGCCACCAAGTCGGTGGTCAAGCTCAATCATCGCAAAGACATGGAAGCGGCCAATCCGATCTATATTCCTCGAAACCACCTTGTCGAAGACGCCTTGCAACACGCCGAAACTGGCGATTTTGTTCAGTTTGAAGAGCTGCTTTGCGTAGTTCGGTCGCCTTTTCAATACCGGCCGGATCGGGCGCGATACGCAGTGGGGTCCCCGGAGGGATCTGCGCCATATAAAACGTTTTGTGGGACCTGAGTGTGGCGACAACTGGCAATCTTGTCGCAAATGAGTGGTGCTCATAAGTGGAATTTTTCCGGCAGAGATGACCGAGGCGCATTCCAATGCAGAACGCCAAGGTCAGCGAGGCCCAAATCATGGCGCCAAGTAGAGAATGGCGTGCCCGTATCCGAACTGCGCCGCGACCACAGCATGAGCCGTGCCAGGCTTTATAACTGGCACGCCATGAGAGGATATCGGAGTCATGAGCATCGATCAGGACCGCCAGGCGGGTGACATCGCCGTTCTAGCACATGTGCTTGCGGCTATTTTTAAGTCTCTTCGGTCAAACAAAGCTGACCGCGCGAAAGGGGGGCCAGTTCTGGTGTCGGTATGCCAGCATCAAGATTATCGGCCACTTGCTTGCGCGTCAGGATTTAAAGGCGCGATTGGTACCGCATGCAGGCGGGGGTCATGGGCCCGTTTCAGTTCAAGGATCTCGCGGCTTTGTTGCAATACATGGGGTGCCGCGCATTGCAGGACCCAAGCTGCGCCTTCGGCCATTTTGTCGTGAAATTGTTACAAGCCTCTGCCAGGTCGACCGCGATCCCAACTGGAGGTTATCTATGACCGCAAAGCCCTTGAGAATCGCACTGAATGGGTATGGGCGTATCGGCAAATTGGCATTGCGGTCGCTTATGGATTCGAGCCTGCCAGGACAGATAGTATTGCTGAACGATAAAATCGGCTCGCCAGAGCATTTCGCTCTATTGACCGAATTCGACACAGTACACGGCCGTTGGCAGGGTGATATCGCGTTCGACGCCAATAGCTTAACGGTTAATGGACATCAGATGACCGTTACAAATGCCGCTGCACTTGAGGACTTGCCCCTGGCCGCGATGGGTATTGATCTGGTGCTGGATTGCACGGGCGCGTTTAAGACCGAAGCCAAACTTGCACCGTATTATGCGGCCGGTGTGCGCAAGGTGATCGTCAGTGCCCCGGTCAAAGATCCCGGAGCGTTAAACCTCGTATACGGGATCAATCATGATCAATACGAGCCAGAGCAACATCACCTGATCACAGCTGCAAGTTGTACAACAAATTGCTTAGCCCCCGTGGTTCAGGTGATTCATGAAAGCCTGGGCATCAAACATGGGTCAATCACGACGATACACGATGTTACGAACACGCAAACCATCGTCGACCGACCGGCCAAGGACATGCGACGGGCGCGATCTGCGATCAATTCACTGATCCCGACCAGCACCGGGTCTGCAACCGCAATCACGATGATCTATCCTGATCTGAAAGGCCGATTGAATGGCCACGCTGTACGGGTGGCATTGCTCAATGGCTCGTTGACAGATTGCGTGTTTGAAGTGGCACGTGCGACCTCGGCCGAAGAGGTAAATAGCCTGTTAAAGGCGGCTTCTGAAGGTTCGCTTGCGGGAATCCTGGGTTATGAATCTCGTCCCCTGGTCAGCGCTGATTATACCAATGATCCGCGGTCTGCGATCATTGACGCGCCGTCCACCATGGTCATCAATGAGACGCAGGTGAAAATCTACGCCTGGTATGACAACGAATGGGGCTATTCGTGCCGGTTCGCCGATATCGCCCGGATGGTCGGGGCCTCAATGTGATCCGACTGCGTTCGCGGGGGATTGTGACGTATCTGACGGTCACGGCGGCTTATTGGGCTTTCATGCTGACCGATGGCGCGCTGCGCATGTTGGTACTGTTGCATTTCCATGGGCTTGGGTTTTCGCCAGTGCAGCTGGCCTATTTGTTCGTTCTTTATGAAATTGCCGGTGTGATCACCAATTTATCTGCTGGTTGGATCGCGGCCCGTTTCGGTTTGACTTCGACGCTTTATGCAGGGCTGATCATCCAGATCATAGCACTTGGGGCGCTTGCGCAGCTTGATCCCGGCTGGAGCCTTTGGGCCTCGGTTGGGTTCGTCATGGCGGTCCAGGGGGCATCGGGCGTTGCCAAAGACCTGGCAAAGATGAGCTCGAAATCTGCGGTCAAATTGTTGGCACCAGACCAAGGCAGTGGATTGTTCCGCTGGGTGGCGTTGTTGACGGGATCGAAGAACGCAGTCAAAGGGTTTGGATTTTTTTGCGGTGCGGCCTTGCTTGCGACCTTGGGGTTTGTACCGGCCATTGTCACGATGGCGGGCGTCTTATCGGTAATTTTGGTCGCAACGGCTTTATTTATGCCAGGCGGATTGCCGGGTGGACAAAAAGGAACCCGTTTTCGACAGGTGTTTTCGAAAAACCCGCTGGTTAACGCGTTAAGCCTGGCACGATTTTTTCTATTTGGCGCCCGAGACGTTTGGTTTGTCGTTGGCATCCCTATCTACTTTTATGCTGTCTGGTCAGATGGC
>JBELMC010000043.1:12836-24517 GCA_042096155.1 Dinoroseobacter sp. | reverse complement strand
ATAAAATCATCGGGATCAGTGCCAACACCGCGAATATAGAACCAAAAACGACACACCAACTGGTGACTTTGGGAGGCAGCTGATTGGTGACAAACTCGACCGAAATATGCGCCCGTTGCGTGGTCGCAGCCGCAAGCGGCATTAAGATCGCCACAACCATCAATTCGCGAACGATAATGACCGTATCCGGTACCGATGTGTTAAAAAGGTTCAGCGCAACCACATCGATAAAGATCATCAATGCCAGAACGACAACTGCCATTACGGCGACATCCATAAAAAATCGTTCCAATCGGTGCATCACACTTCCTCCTCGTCACGGGCGGGCCCACCGAGCAACGGCAGGCCCAGCTTCGCGATGTTACTGGCGTGTCCAAGGATACCCTTGCTCTTCCAGCTCTTTCGAAAAATCAGCAACCGCAGAGCTATAGACAGCGATCAGTTCTTCCGCGTCTAACCCGACGCTTGAGGCGTTTTCTTTCCAAGTCGCGAGGAAGGGTTCCGTTGCTGCATTCAGCGCGGCGGATTCATCCACTGTTACTTCGATCAGCTTCACTTCGGTTTCAAACGTGTTGCTGCGCATCGCATCCAACGCATTGGTGTTGGCACCAATCACAATCTGGGCGAATTTATCCGCCAACTCTTCACCGACTTGAGTCAAAACCGCCTTCTGTTCATCGCTCAGACCATCATAAGATTGCTTGTTCATGAACATGCCATAGCCGCCAATTTGGCCCCAGTTCAACAATGTATAGTTGTCGATGACTTCATGCCATTTCAGCGCTGGTATAACGTAGGAGTAGCCTTGGGTGCAATCGATCAGGCCTGTATCCAGCGCCTGATAGGCCTCGTAAATATTCAGGTTCACCATCGTCGCACCGAGTTCAGCGAAAACCTTGCCATAGACGCCCGCGCCGCGCACGCGATGCCCTGCGATATCGCTGATCGAATTGATCTCAACACCCTTACAGGCCACGTTCACATCAGAGGCCGTGAAGGTGCCAATGTAGACCAGGTTCTGCTGTTCGAGATGCTCTTTGATACCCGGCGCTGTCCGCATCAGCTTATCTGTCGCGCGCAGTCCAACCCACGGATCAGGCCCACCCAACGGCAGGTCCGCCAGGCTGTAGGCCGCCATTTCTTTCTGAAAATAGGCTGCAATTACAGAGCCTGCGTCAGCAACACCGTCACCAATGGCCTGCACAGAGCCCGTTGCTTTGAACAAAGCACCGCCCCATTGCACGTCCATCTTAAGGTCTCCGGACGACAGTTCATCAATACGGCCGCCAAACCACTTCAGTGCCGCCGGTACTGTGCCCCGGTCCGGGCCGGCGTGACCATAGAAAATTGTCGTTTCAGCCGTAGCGGCCACAGCCATCCCAGCGGACATCAATGCTCCGACCATTGCATTTTTCAGAGTTTTCATAACGCGTCATCTCCCTGCGATATTTTACTATATAGAATTATATTTTAACTTTCAGAATTTATCCAGACTTAAGTTGGGCCCAACCGCAATCTATTCAGAGGGTTGTGATACCCGCTGTTATCAGATCTGGAAAAATCACATCCAAATGATTGTATTTAGACGACTTTTACACGTCTGGCGGAGAATTCAGCCATAAAAACGATCCAAGATTGTCGCGGATCAGACGCGAATACAGGCCAAAACTGCAGCTGCCAGAACCGCTATGGGATCCGCGTTTTTGACGAATCCAAGGATTTCGCCAGTGCACCGCGTTTTGCGCCTGGTATCGCCTGCCAAGTTGTTCGGTGCGAGGCTCAGAGTTGCCCGAACCATTGCGCTTAGGAAAGCCGCTTTGTCTGACACATAAATAACGCCCGCCACTTATTGCGCCATTGATGCAAGATGTGTCTGGGTTCGGCGGTCAATGCCCCGTCACGCGAGTGCGCAGCGGTGGAGGGCACAACTCCGCCAGACAGGGGCCCAAACATTTCCGACGATAGATTGCAGCGGCTCACCGCGCAAAATTTCACCGAAAAACTGGAGTTTGTTTGTTCAAAAACGCAGAGATCCCGATCTGGGCCTCCTCTCCTCCCAAGGCCTTTGCCATGGCCTCGCATTCTGTATCCAGATGCGCCTGTAGGGTGGCGTTTTCGGCCTGATTCATCAACGACTTGATCGCAGCAATCGCATCCGCGGGCCCGGTGCTGATTTCAGCTGCCAAACAGCGTGCAGATTCGATGGCTTCCCCTTTGGCAACCAGCTGCGTAATTGCCCCAAGTTCATACAACCGTTCTGCAGAAAGTGGCTTGGCCATCATTGCCATCTTGGCCACTGTCGCGCGTGGCAACATCTGCATCAGCGTTTGTGTGACGCCACCGTCGGGCACCAGACCTGCGCGGACATAGGAAAGAACAAATTTGGCCTGTTGTGCGCTGACAATCATGTCGCACGCCAAGGCGATGCTAAGCCCCGCGCCCGCGGCCCCGCCTTCAACGGCACAAATTACCGGTTTTGGGCAGTTGCGGATCGCACGGATAATATCATGCAAACTGTTGATATTGGTATATCGCTGTTCCAGCGTCATGTCGCGGCGCACCTTGAGCTGATTGAGATCCCCACCCGAACAAAAGAAGCCCCCCTCTCCGCTGAGGATCACGGCCGTTATCGCCGGAGTTTCCGATGCTTCCCGCAGCCCCTCAATCACACCTTGATAATAATCGGACGACAGCGCGTTCCGCGTTTGTGTGAATGTGTTCCACAATTCCAAATGCCGGTCGTAGCGGTCGCGTCGGAAGATTTCACTCACTACCTTTCCTCCTTACGCCGCGCTCAGCGCAATAAAACGTTCAATGTGATAATCCACATCGCCAAACAGGTGGTCGATCATGATCAAACGACGCGCAAAATGTGACAACGCATATTCATCTGTCATGCCAATGCCGCCATGCAGCTGGATGGTTTCTTCAGACACCAAAGCCCCCACACGACCAATTAAATTTTTGGTGGCGCTGACATGCAGATCGCGGATGGCACGATCCGCCTCGAGATGTCCGGCCAGATTCACGACCGCCGATCGGGCTTGTTCAATCTCGATCAGCATATCCGCCATGCGGTGCTGCAAGGCTTGGAATTTTCCAATCGGGACACCAAATTGCCGCCGCTCTTTCAAGTAGGAAATGGTCAGATCCTTTGCCGCTTCCATCGCACCCAACGCTTCAGCCGAGACCGCAAGAATCGCACGCGCTGTTGTCATTTCCAGCGCCTCAAGGACAGACCCCGCCCAACCAAGGCGGTCCGCTTCGGTCAAACGCACATCCGCCAGTTCAAGACGGGCCGCCGAGGTGCCATCCACGTTGGGATGATTTGTGATTGTCAATCCGGGTGTATCTTTGGCCACCAAGAACAAGGATATGCCCGCTTCATCGTCGACAGCGCCGGTTTCGCGCGCAGACACGATCAAAGTATCGGCTTGCGCCCCGTTAATCACATGCGTTTTGGTGCCGTTAAGAACAATGGTGCCGCGATCTGATGCCGCCGTCGTACGCACGTCATTGAGATCGTAACGCGCAGTCGGTTCGCCATGCGCGAGCGCCAGAACGGTTTGCCCGCCAATCACGGCCTCGATCATTGCCTTTTGCGCGTCAGTCCCCAAGGCCGCGACCAACGACCCGCCCAAAACCGTCGAGGCCAAAACAGGTTCGATGACGCCGGCACGGCCGAATTCCTCGAAGACAACAGACAAGTCAAAACCGGTGCCGCCAAGACCGCCATCTTCTTCGGAAAACATCGCCCCGAGAATTCCCAGCTCTGCCAGCTCATTGAGGATATCCGTGTCATAAGCTGCGCCGGAGCCGAGCAATTTGCGACGCGCATCGTGGTCGTAACGCTCGGCCAGAAACCGCCGCAACATATCGCGCAGCATTGTCCGCTCTTCGGTCAGATTAAAATCCATATCAAACCGCCTTTCAGAGTTCCAAAATTGCTTTGGAAATGATTGTACGCTGGATCTCGTTGGCACCGCCAAAAATCGAGAGTTTGCGCATATTGAAATAATTCGGAGCCGCCGATGGCGCGTGTTCCGGCCCCATCGCGTCGATATTGTCGCCACCATCCAGATAATCTGGTAAATACGGCATCGCATCCGGCCCCGCTGCGCGACGCAATAACGCCGTGAGCTCCTGGCGCAGCAACGTGCCTTTGACCTTCAACATCGAGCTTTCCGGCCCCGGCGCCTGCCCTTTGGCCGCCGCGCTCACGACCCGCAGGTTGGTGGTGCGCATCGCCATCAGATCAATCTCGACCTGCGCCATACGTGCGGCGAAATGGGGATTCTGGTTCAATGGCTTACCGCCCGAGAAGGTATGCGCCGCGACATGTTTCAGCGTGGCCAACGTTGCGTCGGAAAACCCGACCCCGGCGATATTTGTACGCTCATGGGTCAGCAAATACTTGGCATAGGTCCAGCCCTTGTCTTGCGCGCCGACCAAGTTTTCAACCGGCACACGCACATTGTCAAAAAACACCTCGTTCACTTCCGCATCGCCATCGATCAAGGTAATCGGACGTACGGTGACGCCGGGCGTTTTCATGTCAATCAGCAGAAAAGAAATACCGTCTTGTTTCTTGACCTCGGTATTGGTGCGGACCAGACAAAAAATCCAATTGGCGTGTTGGCCAAGCGTGGTCCAGGTTTTCTGGCCATTTACGACATAATGGTCGCCTTCCAAGACCGCACGGGTCTTGAGTGCTGCCAGATCCGAGCCTGCACCGGGCTCTGAATATCCCTGACACCACCAATCTTCACCGCTGAGAATACGTGGCAAAAATCGTTGCCGCTGGTCTTCATTGCCAAAAGCCAGCAAGACCGGCGCCAGCATCGTCAGACCAAATGGCACCAACCGTGGCGCATGAGCCAAACAGGCCTCTTCTTCAAAAATCTGACGTTCAACCGCGTTCCATTCAGCGCCGCCATAGGCCTTGGGCCAATTGACCGCCAGCCAACCACGGGCATTCAAAATCGCATGCCAGTCTTCCATCTCAGCTTTGGTCATGCGTTTGCCCAAACGCGTTTTCTCAGAGATGTGTTTTGGCAGATTTTGAGCTAAAAAATCGCGCACTTCTGCGCGGAACGCCTGTTGTTCTGCGGTGTATTTCAGATCCATTGCTTGCTCCTCAAAATATTTCGAAAAGACCAGCGGCCCCCTGACCGCCGCCGATACACATGGTCACTACGCCCAGCTTGGCACCGCGACGTTTGCCCTCGATCATGAGATGACCCGCCATCCGCGCGCCGGTCATCCCAAACGGGTGCCCAATCGAGATTGAGCCACCATTCACATTGCAGATAGCCGGATCGATTTCCAAGCGGTCACGGCAATAGAGCGCCTGCGAGGCAAAAGCTTCGTTGAGCTCCCACAGATCGATATCATTCACAGTCAGGCCGTGCCGTTTCAGCAGTCTTGGGACCGCAAAAACCGGACCGATGCCCATTTCATCGGGCTCACACCCCGCAACAACAAAGCCTTTGAATGCGCCCAATGGTTCGACGCCTTCGCGTGTGGCCAGTTCCTGATCCATCACCACCAATGCAGCCGCCCCATCGGACAATTGCGATGCGTTGCCCGCTGTCACGAATTGGCCATCCCCTTGCACGGGCTTCAGACCTGCGAGCCCGTCCAAAGTTGTATTTGGTCGGTTGCAATCATCCATGGCAAAAGTCACTTCCTTGCGGGAGATCTCATTGGTTTCGCGATCCTTGAAGGCTTGTGTCACGGTGATCGGAACGATTTCATCATTCAGCTTGCCCGCCGCCTGTGCCGCAGCGGTGCGCATTTGGCTTTCCAGCGCCAATTCATCCTGGGCTTCGCGGCTGATGTTATAGCGCTTTGCGACAATATCCGCAGTTTGTATCATCGACAGATAGGTCTCGGGCTTGTTCTCCGCGATCCAGCTTTCCTTGGCCTGGGGCGGACGCGAAGGAGGCATCTGGCTGATGCTTTCGACGCCCCCCGCAATCGCGGCAGACGCACCTTCATTGACGATGCTATGCGACGCCATGGCGATGGCTTGCAAACCCGATGAACAGAACCGGTTCACAGTCGCCGCCGCCACCGTAACCGGCAGACCCGCACGCAAGACAGCCTGACGGGCTATGTTGCTGCCGGTCCAGCCCTCTGGATAGCCACAACCGATGAAGGCGTCTTCAATCAAGTCCGGGTTCACGCCTGCGCGTGCAACCGCATGTTCAATGGCGTGACCTGCCATTGTTGCCCCGTGGGTTTCGTTGAATGCACCCCGGTAAGATTTTGCCAGACCTGTGCGTGCCGTAGAGACGAGAACCGCCTGTTTCATTGTGGTTTCCTTTATCTGTTCAGATCTGCAAAATTTTGGCCTTCGGCCACCAGTCGCTCCAACAAAGGTGCCGGCTGCCACATGAAATCGTCTTCTTTTTCCAAATTTTTGATGTCATTCAGAATTTTTTCCAAGCCAATCGTATCCGCATAATGCATAGGACCCCCGCGCCAGCGTGGAAAACCATAGCCATTCACCAACGTCACATCGATGTCGAGCGGACGCAGCGCGATGCCTTCTTCCAACTCGCGGCAGGCCTCGTTGACCATGGCCGCCATGAACCGATCCACAATTTCCTGATCGCTGATTGCTTGCGCAGCCACGCCTTTGTCATCGCGCTCTGCCGCAATAATCTTCAGCACATCCGGATCAGCGGTTTGCTTGCCATCTTCGTAGATATAAAAACCGCGACCCGTCTTGCGACCAAACCGCTCCTGCTCACACAAACGATCGGAGAATTCCGCGTAGCGTTCCCGTGGATCACGGGTTGGTGCCCTGCGTTTGCGTGTTGCCCAACCGATATCCAGACCCGCAAGATCCGCGACCGAAAACGGCCCCATCGCCATACCGAAGTCAACCAGCGCGCGATCGACGTCGTAGGGGCTTGCCCCGGCAATGACGACGCCATCCAAGGCCTGACGGTAATGCGACAACAAACGGTTGCCAATAAAGCCATCACATACGCCAGAACGAACGGCGACTTTGCGCAGCTTCTTGGCAAAAGCGAAACCGGTTGCCACCACCTCGGCAGAGGTCTTGTTCGCAACGACCACCTCGAGCAGCTTCATCAGATGCGCCGGTGAGAAGAAGTGCAACCCAATCACATCCTGTGGACGTTTGGTCATTGCTGCGATCGCGTTTACATCCAGATAAGACGTGTTTGAGGCCAGGATCGCGCCCGGCTTACAGATTGCATCTAATTGGCCAAACACGTCTTTTTTGACGTCCAGACTTTCAAAAACGGCCTCAACCACAATGTCGGCATGTGCCAGATCATGATAATCTGACGAAGCAACAAAGCGCTGTGTACGGATTTCTTCAAACGCATCTTGGGTCAGCTTGCCGCGTTTGACGGACCCCTCCAGCATCTTCACAACAGAAGAGGCAGCGCGATCCGCAGCGTCTGCGTCTCGTTCGATCAAAGTCACAGAAAGACCCGCAAGCAGCGCGCTGACAGCGATGCCAGCCCCCATTGTCCCCCCGCCCACGACGCCAATGGCGGCGACTTCACGCGGTGCGATATCTTTTATTTCCGGCAGCTTACCCACCTGACGTTCTGAGAAAAATGCGTGAATTAAGGCAGCACGCTGATCACCCGTCATCAATTCCTGAAAATACGCCCGTTCTTGCCTGAGCCCATCGGCGATCGCCGATCGAGTGGCAACCTCAATCGCATCGACACATTTTTGCGGTGCAATCTGACCGCGCATCTTTTTTGCCAGTGTGGTGCGCGCCGTCGCAAACAGCCCTTCCTCCGCGATATGACACGGCTGCGCGCCAATTGGACGGACAGGCTTGTTTTCTGACAACAGCGCCTTCGTATATGCAATTCCGGCGGCGCGTGGATCATCCAGATCCGCAACCGCATCGATCAATCCCGCCGCTTGTGCCGTCGCCACATTGATAGAGCGTCCAGACGTGATCATATCAACAGCCATTTTCACGGGCACAACCCGCGGCAGACGCTGTGTGCCCCCTGCCCCAGGCAACAAGCCCAAGGTCACCTCCGGCAGACCGAACAGCGTGCTTGGCTGTGCGATACGGTAATGCACGCCAAGCGCGACCTCGAGGCCGCCGCCCAGTACGGTCCCATGCATCGACGCAATCACCGGTTTGGGCGAAGCTTCAATCATGTCAATCACCGCAGGCAACGATGGCGCGACATGGGGTTTGCCAAACTCGCGAATATCTGCACCCGCAATGAAAGTGCGTCCGGAACAATAAATCAAAATGGCCTTGATTTCATCATTGGCGTTTGCCTGTGTCACACAATCGCTCAGTCCGGCACGAACAGCATGCGACAATGCACTCACCGGAGGGTTTGATATTTCAATGACAGCAATATTTTCGATGCGGTCTAGTTTTACGTCGTTGGTCATAGAGCACCCGAGTCGTGAGATCTGTTTCGCACTTCATCGCATCTCTTGCTATTAATTTCAATATGTAGAATTTATTTCTGATTTTCAGAATAGCGATGCGCTTGGACCAAACGGAAACCGGGTCTTTCGCCGCATCGCCAAACAGCGCACCAACGCGTCCGATTGATCGGTTGGTTCGTTGTGGTTTTAACACGCCATTTTGTCGAAGATGAAGACAACGTGGCGAGAGAAACCTACGTCACGTTCAGTTTTACAACCGCGAAGAATTTATGAAGATTTTTGAGGTCATGCGCGATGATGAGATCTTGTAGCTGACGTTTTGGCCGATATGTCTGCGCCATGATCCCAGTCGCAAAAATCCACATTTAAGCCCTTCACGTCACGCCAAGCTCTGCGTGATCTGCAATGCGGGATGCGCTTTGAAATGACGTGTCACCGTCGAAAGAAGTACAAGTGCTGTGACCCCGGCTTCAAATTAAAGAAAATAAACCCCTAAGAACCACAAATCGACGAACCGTTTTCGACCTGAGCCGAGCACTGGCCGATGGGTCCAACGGCATCGCCTTGCGCAGGACAAACAAAAAATCTTGCAGTCAAGGATGCCGCACCTGCTGGCGCGATTGATCTTTGGCTATAACACCATTTTCACGCTATCTTTTGACTACTATATAGAATAAAATTCCACAGAACAAAATATCGGAGGGAATATGCTAAGTTTTTTGGACAGCGCAGGTCTGTTTGTTGAGGGCACCTGGATCAACACAGAGGATCGGTTTCAAACCGTCAATCCACATGACGACACCCCAATCTGCGGTGTTGCAAATGCTTCGTCTGATGACATCGACCAAGCCGTCGCAGCGGCTCAAAAGGCCTTTGCGGATTGGTCGGAAGCACCCTATTCGCAGCGCGCGCAAATTCTGCTGAAAGCTGCCGAAATCTGGGAGCGGCGCGGCGCAGAGTACGTCGAACTTCAACAACGCGAATGCGGAGCGACCTTCGGCAAAGCGCATTACGAGACAAGCAATGTTCCTGAAATTTTTCGCACAGCTGCTGGAATGTGTTACGCACCAATCGGGTCGGTTCTGCCGTCAAGGCTGGGAAAACACTCCTATGCCGAACGGTTTCCAATTGGACCGATTGCCGTCATCAGCCCATGGAACTTTTCTGGCATCCTGACAGCGCGGGGATTTGCGTTTGCCCTCGCTGCCGGCAACACCATTGTGCTGAAACCGTCCGAAGAGACACCCCTCACAGGCGGTGTGTTTTTTGCGCAAGTGCTCGAAGAAGCCGGGCTTCCCGCTGGAGTTTTCAACCTGGTGACATGTGACCGGAGCCGCGTGACCCAGCTGGGCGATCAACTGGTGGACGACCCGCGCATCAAAGGGGTTTCTTTTACCGGATCAACCGCCGTCGGTCGGCATATTGCAGTGAAATGCGCGCAGCAGCTTAAAAAGTGCTGTCTTGAGCTGGGCGGCAAGGACAATCTCATTGTCCGTTCCGACGCGGACCTTGACCGGGCCGTTGCAGCCGCAAGCTTTGGTGCCTTCTTCCACCAAGGACAGATCTGCATGTCCGTGGAACGCATCTTGGTCCATCAAGATCTGTATGCACCCTTCCTATCCGAGTTTAAGACACGTGTTGCCAAGATCAGCTTCGGCGATCCGACCCAGCCAACCAATGCTATTGGTCCAATGATCAATCGTCGACAAGTCGCGCGGATCACAGAACAGATCACGGACGCGATCTCAAAAGGCGCCACGGTCGAAGCTGGCGGGACGATCGACGGATCCTATATCGCGCCAACCGTATTGGCCAATGTCACGTCCGACATGTCGATCTACGCGGAAGAAACCTTTGGCCCAGTTGTCCCAGTGCTCAAATTCGCGACCGACGAAGAAGCGATCGACATCGCAAATGACACGAGTTATGGCCTGTCTGCTGGCATTATTTCTGCCGATGAGAGCACTGCACTGAAAATGGCGGCCAAATTGCACACGGGCATGTGCCATATCAACGACTCCTCTCTGAATGACGAACCTCACGTGCCGTTTGGCGGGGTTAAAGAGTCAGGCCTTGGTCGACACGGCGGACAATGGTCCATGGAGACATTTACCGAAACCCGATGGATCACCTGCGAACGTGGTGGGCGCAAGTATCCGCCGGGATTTTGACGTCACGCTGCGGAATTTCACAAAACGCTCGGCAAAAAACGATCACGCACCGTCGTCACCTGCTTGGGCCGCGCTGGTAAGCACTTGCACGGCGCGCGCCCGCTTGGGCGAAAAGAAGCGTGGCCGCAAAAAATGGCCCCCGACACAGCCGTCGCGATGTCGGGGGCAGAAAATGTTGCAAAAAGCCGTCGCAGATGCGCCAACTCAGAAAAGAAGACCTTACAAGATTTCAAAGTTGTCGATGAAAAGTCCGGTTAGACCGTCGGTATCGCCAACATTTAAAACCCCAATGCTGACCTCCAGGTTGTTGGTAGATCCGCCCAGTATTTCACCGGTGATCTCCACGCGTAGCTCGCGGTCCCAACCAAAGGTTCCATAGGCCGAATCGCCGACCGGAACAATATTGAGATCCGGATCCTGTGTCGTCAGGACTCCGAGAAGATGCGTGTCTTGCCCTTCGCCGCTCAGCCCGGCGATCACCGTATCACCTATATCGACGTCTTCAGTGTAAAAGAAAAGGTCTAACTGCAAGATGTCGCCAGCATTCACGTCTTCGATGGTGAGCTTTGCCGCTGACCCTTGGACAAGGTCATCACGACGATCTTCGTACTCCAAATTCGCGTCGGGGTTGACATAGTGAGAATCGGGAAGATTTGCGCCCTCGGGATAGAGTTCATGAAACTGGCGTTCGCTGTAGCGCGTCGCGTTCTCTTCGTCCCACAGACCATCGCCAAGGTACTCTACAACGTCAAAGACCAAAGGCGTTTCCTTGAGCAAATCGTCTGCAGTCGTGCCCATAAATTGCGCCAGCCCTGCGATGTCTTCGCTGCCATCTGACCAGAGAGCCAAGAAATTGCCGTTTTCGTCATTGTTCTCGGAATAAGTCACACCCTCATATGTCTTTTCGAAGGACGAAAGAATTTCAACTTGAGACCCTGCAAACGTCGTTGTTGTCCAGCCGTCTCCTGTCCAGCCGTTCAAGTCCGCCGGTTCCTCCCCTTCGAAATCATTAATCACGCGCCGCGTTGTGCCGGGCCCGGCGAAGTCGAGATCGGCCGTCAGATCACCATCTGCATCGAGATTCTCTCGGATGTA
>JBELMC010000043.1:0-12736 GCA_042096155.1 Dinoroseobacter sp. | reverse complement strand
CTGCTGCTCAACCGCCGCTTCTTCTGCAGCAAAGGCGCGCAGATCCTCCCAGCTCAGCTTTGTATTTTTGAATTTCTTGGACTCGCCATCGACCTTGTTGCGGAAAATAAAAGTCTCAAAATTCAATGCCGTGATCCGAGCGCCATCCGCCTGCCCGTCTGCGGCGCCGTTGCGCTCTGTAATTTGCACAAAGTCTTGGCCGTATTGGTCAACGGACACGTAAAATGCGTAGTCCTCGATCGAGCCTCGAAGGACAAACTTGTCGTTGCCGTCCCCACCGTCAACGCCATAGTTGGTCTCTGCCGCGGTTTTGTTGCGAAGCGCCTTGTTGAAAACGAATTTGTCGTTGCCCGCGCCAAGTTGAATCCCCTTAATTTCGCTTTCACCCTCATACCTGTCGTTCACAGTCTTAAACATCTTGGCATTGGCAACGTTGTTCCGAGCTGTGTCATTGACAGCCACCCAGCCGCCAGAGCCGTATTGGTCGATAACCCGTTGGTCGACAGCTGCGACGAGCGGCCCGGTCGCAAATTCGAAACGCTCTGCGCCAGAAAAGGTCAAGGTTGCGCCATTGAATTCGAAAGGCTCGTTTACGTTCGGCCGACCAATATATTGGATCGTGACGCTTCCGAAATTCGCAAGATCGCCGCCACTATTTAGGAAATGATCGACGTTTTGCCGTTGCCCGTCAGCGTAGACAATTTCATACGAGTCTGCGTGGTGAGCAAAACGCACGGTGTCGCGGTTCCAGTCGCCCATGTTTACCGTGCCGACCATGTCCTTTTGGAAACGTCGGTCCGAAAACCGAAACACATCATTTCCTTCGCCCAGGTCGAGATTGCCAGTGTCATCAAGGTGATTGAACGTGGCCCGATCGCGGTTGTTCGCTCCAGTATCCGGCTGAAAGTCTCCGGGTGATGTCGCAATCTGATGGTGGGTTGCATCAAGCAGCAGCTGAGCAGTTTCGTTTAGCGGTGCAGTAGATTCGTTTGACATTTTTATCCCCAATTAAAAAGTACACGCAAAATCCGTATGTTAACCGGTAATATATAAGGGTTAACGCCCCAGTTTTTTAACAGCCGCAACAAAATTTTCAACGCTTTTACATGGGCTGGCGCGTGTCGCGTGATATTGAATTTTTATGGGCCGGAGCGTGCTTCACCCTCACAAGGGCAGCCTTACAAAGCCCGCGCTGTAAGCGATCCGTCGCCATCTTGTTGGCCAAACGCATGAAGATCATGTTTGACGCCCCCAAAACCAGCCGTAGCACCGGATCAAGGCCGCGCTCTGCCCTGGTGCACCATTCCATCTGTTTTAGCACAACGTGCTTGACAAAAGTGATCGACGCGCTGCCGTATCGTGTCGCAGACCGGCCCTGTGCGCGGTGCATCGCGCAGCGTGGTAAACCAATGCGTCGGCGGGTTCTTGGCCTTGCGGTGTCCTGTCCAGGTGAGCCCACGCAAAACCGCCTCAGCCTCGGGGGGAAGAAAATCCGGGATCTCATGGCCATTCAAGGTCGCCCAGACCCCAGTCCACAACCGTGCAACCGACCACGGATTATAACCGCCGCCGCCCAAAACCAGATAGCGCGCGCAGATCGGCTGCAAAGCTGCAACGATCGCCCAATGCGCGTTGTTCGACAAGGCCAGCCGCGACAGAGGATCCTCGTCAACCGCATCGGCGCCGCATTGCAGCACAAGTGCATCCGGCCCAAAGGCCTGCACTTGAGGCAAGATCACCGCGTCTCGGATCAACGCCATTTCACTGTCGTTCAATCCTTTCGGCACTGGCAGATTGATCGCCGAACCGCCCGCCGTATCTTCGATGCCACCGGTCCAGGGCCAGCGGTTTTCTTCATGGACTGAAATCATCAAAACGTCTGGATCGCTTTGAAACGCCTCGGCCACGCCATCGCAATGATGTGCGTCAATATCAACATATGCGATTTTGCGCAGGCCAGAGCGGCGCAAAGCCAGCATCGCCAAGACCGGATCATTCAAGTAGCAAAATCCATTGGCGCGATCTGGTAACCCGTGATGGGTCCCACCGGCAGGATGATAAACAATACCCGGTTGGCGCAAAATCTCGCCGGCCAGCAACGCGCCACCGGCACTGGTTGCAGGGCGGCGATAGACCTCGGGATAGACCGGATTGGAAGGGGTCCCCAACCCGTGGCGCATGCGCACGGCCTCCGAGACATCTCCGTCAATCTCGGCCTGCTGAAGCGCTGCGATATAATCCGGCTGGTGCCAAATTTGCAAAGCGGCGGGCTTGGCACGGGGGCTGTTGCGATATTGCTCAGGTGGCAACCACCCCATCGCGCGTGATAAATCCATCACCGTAGAAACCCTGGGGATACGCAAAGGGTGCCACCTGCCATAGGATGACGTACGGTAGATCTCAGATCCGAGAAACAACGGAAGCGCCAAGGCGGACACCAGAATACCTTTCGTATACGGTCTTTGAGTTAGGGGGCGGTGGTCTCAAGTCAATCGACAGTATTCAACTAAAACGCGATTGGAACGGCCATGGGACTTTATAAAAACTTAACTTTCTCTATATAATTTGGAACAAAATAAAATCGGCGGGGCCGCCGCCGTTCATCGCTTGCAGGAGCATCGAGCTAATGGACTCACGTCTCAAACAAGGGCAATTGCCACTCTGGCTGAAAGATACTGGCAAACGGGATGTGCGAACACAATTTGCGGCACTGTGTTATCGGCGTGTAAAATCGAAACTCAAAGTCCTTTTGATCACCAGTCGTGACGCCGGACGTTGGGTTTTGCCGAAGGGCTGGCCGATGGATGGGCGCACCCCTGCGGAAACCGCAGCCATCGAAGCCTGGGAGGAAGCCGGCATTCGCGGCACAATTGATCCAGGCTGCGAAGGAATATATTCATATGACAAAGAGCTCGATACCGGTGTGATGCTGCCAGTGATCGTGGCCGTCTTTGGCGTCAAAACAGACGAGGTCTCAGCCACATTCGATGAAGCCTCGGAGCGCAGCCGCAAATGGGTATGCCCGAAGAAAGCTGCGCGTTTGGTGGATGAACCGGACTTGTCGCTCCTGCTGCAACAGTTCAAGCGCTGATGGGCCTGTCAATTTGGCACGTTGCAAATTGTTCAACATGGCCTAGCTCTCACCTGCAGCCCAATGGCGAAGTCCGCGCCCCAAATCACACGGTCAAATGATAAAATACACACTCAAATGCAGTCGAGGACATATATTCGAAAGCTGGTTTCAATCGGCCGACGCCTTTGACGAGCTGCGTTCGCGAAATCTGACCTCTTGCATCGAATGCGGCGATACCCAGATCGAAAAAGCGCTGATGGCGCCGTGTGTGCGCACGAAAGCTCCGGTTCAGTCGTCAGATTTGGCTGTCGCAAAAGAATCTGGCCCCGCCCTTCATATCAGCCCTGAAGAACAGGCGATTGCCAAAATGCGCGCCCATATCGAGGCAAATTCGGACAATGTCGGCAAGGATTTTGCCAAAACGGCCCGTGATATTTACCATGGCCACGCCCCCGCCCGCGCCATCCACGGCACCGCCGATGGCGCGCAGGCACGCGCTCTGATCGAAGATGGCGTACCGATCCTGCCGCTGCCTTTTGGCCCGAAGTCCAAAGCAAACTAACTCACCGCAGTTTCGCAATTGCCCATCGCGCACCCTTGCGCCATATAATCCCAAAACCGGTGTTAACCAAGGGCTGCCCCATGAAGATCGTCCAGTTCGGCCTGCGCTACAGCCCGGATTTAGGCGATAGGGTGACCTCAGACTGTTTGTCTTACGGCCTGCAGCATTTGTACCCCGGCGCCAAGGTTGACACCTTTGATATTTTAAATCGCGATCCTGCTGATGGCGGGACAGCTGAGAGCGAAACAGCTATCGTCGACGTCCGGCGCTACCTTCCAGCTTGGATCTGGCGCCGCGTGGCGCGCAAAAAGCTGGCCGAGCGGTTGGACAAGCTCGAACCCGCATGGCGTGCTGCGCTGATCGATGCCGATTTGGTGGTCGTTGGCGGTGGTCTTTTATTCTCGGACGTTGATCTGGATTTGCCAATCAGGATGGGACGCCTCTTTGACCTGCTACGCTCGACCAAGACACCAACAGCAATCTACGGCGTCGGCGCTGCACGAAATTGGTCCCGCAAGGGCACCCGGTTGTTTTCGAAAGCATTTCATACCGACCTCAAACTGCTCGCTGTGCGCGACGAGATCTCACGTCGGGCATGGGTCGCGCAAACACCGGCCGTATCAATTGAACCAACTTCGGTTCTTGATCCAGGACTTCTGGCGATGGACTGCTATGGTCCCGTGGCCGAGAAGGCCAATCGTATCGGTATTTGCATCACGGACCCACATTTGCTTAGCGGCGCCGCTGACAGCGAAACCGCTGGGGCCGCGCAAGGGGCTCGTGCGTTCTACACTGGCTTGATCAATGCGTTGGTTTACCACGGTCACAAAGTGACGTTATTCACAAGCGGTGGCCAACAAGACATTACCACCATGACCGAGGTCGCCGCAGACCCGCGGATGGCCGCGCATAAAAACAACGGGTTTCTCAGCCTCGCACAACGCGCACGCACCCCTGCAGAGCTGGCAAAAATTATTGGCAGTATGAAGGGCATTATCGCGCACCGCCTGCCGATCTGTATTGTTGCGTTCAGCTACGGGTGCCCGACCATTGGCTTAGGCTGGGACCAAGAGTTACAGAGTTTTTTCGGGCGCGCCGGAGTTCTGCAGTATTTCGTCGAAGACCCAAAAGCCACCAGCGACACCTTGGCAGACCTGATGGACCACGCACTGGCCCATCCCGCACCCGCGCTCGACCGCGCCCGAATGTGCGAAGATGCATGGACTGGTCTGTCCATCCTTCTGGCTCAAATTCGCAGGCAGGATTTGGGTGAAATGAGCAAGGACAAATAAAGCCAAGCGCCCAAAACACCTGAATAGCAGACCTTTTGCAAAGCCCTTTGGATTCTGTTCCGGTGGTGTTTTCGCTATGCTGAGGGGCGAGATATAGCTTTTCGGCGCAGCGAGAGCTGTTTGCAAAGGCCCGCACACATCTGCATGCAGTACAAACCACGCCCGCATGTCGAAACGCCAAAATTTTGCAGAGGTTTGTTAAAGAAAAACAAAGATGTTGAGGCTCATTGGTCAAAGATCCAAGATGGCTGTCTGTAATCGCCGGAATAGATTGGCTCTCTCAGTTGACCAATTTGGCTTGGGTGGCTGCGCGCAGCTCTTGCTCAGCGACACCCTCGGCGATTTCAATGATTTTCAAACCCCCCTCAACCACATCCAGCACGCCCAGATTTGTGATGATCCGGTCGACAACACCCTGACCGGTCAGCGGCAGAGTGCAAGCCTTCAATAGCTTGGAGTCACCCTTTTTGTTGGTGTGGTCCATAACCACAACCACCCGGCCCACACCCGCAACCAAGTCCATCGCACCGCCCATGCCTTTGATCAGCTTGCCCGGAATCATCCAATTGGCCAAATCGCCGTTTTCAGCAACCTCCATTGCCCCCAGAATTGCCATCGCGATCTTACCGCCTCGGATCATCCCAAAGCTTTGGGCGCTGTCAAAATAGGCCGTCTGAGGAAGCTCGGTGATTGTTTGCTTTCCGGCGTTGATCAGGTCGGCATCTTCGTCGCCCGCCACCGGGAAGGGCCCCATGCCAAGCATCCCGTTTTCAGATTGAAGCGTAACGGTGATATCATCTGGAATATAATTCGATACCAGCGTTGGGATCCCGATACCGAGATTCACATACCAGCCGTCTTGCAATTCTTGTGCAGCCCGCGCTGCCATCTGATTGCGATCCCAAGCCATTATGCCGTCTCCTTTTGGCGCACGGTGCGCTGCTCGATGCGTTTTTCGTGCGTGCCTTGGATCAGGCGGTGGACGTAGATGCCGGGCAGGTGAATCGCATCCGGGTCAAGCTCGCCCGTTGGGACAATTTCTTCGACTTCGACCACACAGATTTTACCGCACATTGCAGCAGGCGGATTAAAGTTACGCGCGGTCTTGCGAAACACCAGATTGCCGGTTTCGTCCGCCTTCCACGCCTTGACGATCGCTAAATCCGCGAAGATGCCCTGTTCCAGAATATACGTCTCGCCGTTGAACTCTTTATGCTCTTTGCCCTCAGCGATGACTGTGCCGACACCAGTTTTGGTATAAAAGCCGGGGATGCCGCAGCCGCCGGCTCGCATGCGCTCGGCCAGAGTACCTTGGGGGTTGAACTCGATTTCCAGCTCGCCCGCGAGATATTGTTGCATGAATAGATCGTTTTCGCCGACATAAGAGCTCATCATTTTTTTGATCTGTTTGGTTTGCAGCAAAAGCCCCAGCCCAAATTCGTCGACGCCGGCATTATTGGACGCAACAGTGATGTTTTTCGTCCCCGCGTTTTGAATGCCTTGGATCAGAAGTTCTGGAATTCCGCAAAGCCCGAACCCCCCCGCGGCGATCAGCATGCCATCAAACAACACCCCATCCAACGCATTTGCCGCGTCTTTATAAATCTTTCCCATGCCAGACCTCGCCGCTGCGGTTCTTCCGGTATGATATGTGGCGTTGCCGCAAGTGGGAGTCAATGCACCGCAGTGCCAGCGGTATTGACCCTTGTCCTCAGCCCGCGTCACCCGCGTCGGACGGGACCGCTTTGTCGAGCCTGCATGAACCAAGGCGGGCCTTTTTCGTCAACATTGGGAAGAACCGCCCAATCTAGGCCGATCTGGGACTGGCTTTCTTTGCGGCAGCTTTTTTGGCTGCTGGTTTTTTCTTCGCCGCAGCTTTCTTTTTGGACGTCGGCTTTTTGCCCGATTTGGCGGCGCGTTCAGCAATCAGATCAATGGCCTGAGCCAAAGTCAATTGATCCGGCTCGATGGTGTCGGGAAGGGTTGCGTTGATTTTATCCCATTTCACATAAGGGCCGTATTTGCCCTTCATAACATTTACCGGGCCGCCGAGATCCGGGTGCTCACCAAGCTCCGCCAGGGGCGTTGCGGGCGCCGGTTTGCCGCGTTTTGGCTTGCTGGCCAAAACTTCGACGGCCCGGTTCATGCCGATTTCCCAGACCTCGTCAATGCCTTCGAGATTGGCGTTGGTGCCCCCTTTATGGCTGATCGAATCGGCGTGTTTCAAATACGGACCATAACGTCCGATGTTTGACCAAATCATCACACCGTCTTCGGGATGAGGCCCAATTTCGCGAGGCAAGGCCAGCAGTCGGGTCGCTTGTTCGAGATTGACCTCTTCGGGCGGCCAAGCCTTCGGAATCGACTGGCGGGGCGGCTTTTTATTGTCGTCTGTGACTTCGCCCCGCTGTACGTATGGGCCAAAACGCCCCTTGAACGCATAGATCCTGTCGCCGTTGTCTTCGCCAAGATCTTTGCCTTCCGGCGGGATGCCGCCTGTGTCATTGGCCCCGGGCGGACCAAAAGCGCGCGTAAAACGACAGTTTGGATAGTTTGAACAGCCAATGAACGCGCCGCCGGAGCGCGCGGTGCGCATGCTCAGACGTCCTTCCCCACAATTTGGGCACAGACGCGGATCGCTGCCGTCTTCCTTGGCAGGAAACAGGTGGGGCGACAACACGTCGTTGATTTTTTCCAGGACTTCGCCAATGCGTAAGTCCGCCGTTTCGGCGATCGCTGCAGAGAAGTCGCGCCAAAACCGGTCGAGCACATCTTTGTAGTTCGCATCGCCCGCGCTGACTTGATCGAGTTGGTTTTCTAAATCGGCGGTAAAGTCGTACCCAACGTATTTTCTGAAGTAATTCGACAAGAACACAGTGACCAAACGGCCTTTATCCTCTGGGATCAGTCGGTTTTTGTCTTTCAGCACATACCCACGGTCCTGAATTGTCGTCACGATAGATGCGTATGTCGAGGGGCGCCCAATCCCAAGCTCTTCCATTCGCTTGACAAGTGTCGCTTCGGTGTAGCGCGGCGGTGGCTGGGTGAAATGCTGCTCGGGAGTGACGGGCCCTTTGGTCATCGCGTCGCCAAGATTCATCTGGGGCAGGCGCTTTGTGTCGTCGTCGTCTGACGCCTCGTCCTTGCCTTCGGTGTAGATCGCCATGAATCCGTCAAATAGCATAACCTGGCCAGTGGCGCGCAGCACCACCTCTCCATCGGCACTGCCAATATCGACGGTTGTGCGTTCCAGCCGGGCGGCTTCCATCTGGCTGGCCAATGTACGTTTCCAAATCAAGTCATACAGCTTGCGCTGATCACCATCCATCAACTTCAAGCTATCGGCATCTTTCGCCATATTGGTGGGACGGATACATTCATGCGCTTCTTGTGCGTTTTTGGCCTTGTTTTTGTATAGTCTAGATGTCTTCGGCAAATAACCTGGGCCGAAACGCGACGAAATCGCTGCGCGCGCATCCGAAATTGCTTCGGGCGCCATGTCGATGCCGTCCGTCCGCATATACGTGATATGCCCCGCCTCGTAGAGCCGCTGCGCCGTGCTCATGGTTTGGCGCGCGCCCATGCCGAACTTGCGGCTGGCCTCCTGCTGCAACGTAGAGGTCATGAATGGAGCTGACGGATTGCGATTGGCGGGCTTGGCTTCGACACTGGTGACCGCCAAATCGCGCGACGCAACGGCCTGAACGGCCAATTCCGCCGACATTCCGTTATCTATGTCGAACTTATCGAGCTTTTGGCCCCCAAGGACAGTGAGCCGTGCGTCGAAGGTCTGGCCGCGCGGTGTGGTCAGCGTGGCCTTTACGCTCCAATATTCGCGGGGATTGAAGACCTCGATCTCCATTTCGCGCTCGACGATCAAACGAAGACAAACCGATTGCACCCGTCCTGCAGATTTTGCGCCGGGCAATTTGCGCCATAGGACCGGGGAAAGGTTAAAGCCGACAAGATAATCGAGGGCCCGCCGAGCCAGATAGGCCTCGACCAGCTCCATATCCACCTGGCGCGGGTTTTGCATCGCCTCGGTTACGGCGCTCTTGGTAATCGCGTTGAATACCACGCGGCTGACTGGCGTGTCCTTCTTGATCGCGCGCCGTTTGCGCAACGCCTCTTCAAGATGCCAGCTGATCGCCTCGCCTTCGCGGTCAGGGTCCGTCGCCAGAATCAATTCAGGGTCGTCTTTCAACGCTTCAGCGATCGCGCGAACGTGCTTTTGGCTGTCGCTCGCAACTTCCCAAAGCATTTCAAAACCGTTGTCCGTGTCGACGGAACCGTTTTTGGGCGGCAGATCACGAACATGTCCATAACTGGCCAAAACCGTATAATTTTTGCCCAAATATGTGTTGATTGTCTTGGCCTTAGCGGGCGACTCGACGACGACAACGGGCATGCGGATAACTTTCCAAAGGGGATAACAAATATTGTGCGCAAGATGTGGAGGCTTGCCCCCAATTGTCAATGGCCGCTGTCACCGTTGACCAAAAGCTGTGTTTGACAGTGCTTGTCCGAACTTGAATTTGCCTAATCCGCTTTCTTTCCAACGTCGATGCAACACATCCCCCAGTCGTGATGTCTCGCCTTCCGGAAACACGTTGCAAGGCGGTCCGTGCCACCGACAGTGACCGATATCCGCTGTCAGCGCAGCACCGCACAGACGGGGCACACCGCGCTCAGGCAGACGCGGCCAGCAACCAGACGCTTTAGATTGATTGCTGGACAAAGACGCCACCGGGATGGCGTGTGATCTGGCCCGCCAATTCAAGCTCGCTTAGATGTCTTGTAACAGCCTCGGGGGGGGCGGCAATCCGCTCGACCAATTCGTCTTCCGGGCAGGGTGTGGTCGAGACCAAGCGCAAAATGGCCGCTTGAACATCCTCAAGCGCAGGCATCGTTTCAGTCGGCGTTTCCGCCAGAATTTGGGCTGGGCGCGGCGGCAAGGCCGACAAAACATCGGCCGCCCCCCGAACCAATGTGGCGCCGTCGCGCAGCAATTGGTTGGCCCCACCGGCGCGCGCGTCAAACGGATGGCCGGGTACGGCCATCACCTCGCGTCCCTGGTCGAGCGCATCTTTTGCAGTAATCAAGCTGCCGGATTTTACAGCAGCTTCGACCACAATGACTGCCTGCGCCATCCCCGAAATCAACCGATTGCGTTGTGGAAAGTGGCGCCCATGGGGGGCAAGACCCATGGGTTGTTCGGACACGCAAAGCCCTTCTGTCCGGATGCCAGAGGCCAGCTGTGCATTTTCGCGTGGATACGTCACGTCAACCCCGCCCGCCATCACCGCAATGGTCCCTGTTGGAAGCGCTGCGCCATGGCATGCGGCATCAATACCACGCGCCAATCCAGATGCGACTGTAAAGCCTGATTTGCCCAGACCAGATGCAATCGCGCGCGCCATGCGTTCGCCCAAGGCTGATGCATTTCGCGCGCCGACCATCGCCAACACGGGGGTTTGCAGCAATTCGATCCGGCCCATGGTCCACAACAAAGGCGGCGCGGTTTCGATCTCAGACAACAAAGCGGGGTAGATCGGCGAGCCAAGCGCGATCAGCCGTGCGCCTGCTGCTTTGCCGTCTTCATATTCACGTTCCACAATATCGCGCGGGCAAATCTGATACTCTCGCGCTCCGGCGCTGGCGGCAATCCCAGGCAGGGCATCCAACGCCCGTGCCGCGGTGCCAAAATCGCTGAGCAACCGGCGAAACGTCGTCGGTCCGACCCGATTTGAACGGATCAATTGCAACCAATCCACCGCGTCGCTTTCGGAACTTGGGGGTGCAATTTGCGCTGTCAGCATCGCCACTTCGCCCATCCTGCAGTGCTGAAAAAGGAAGGTGGACCAGATGATCGAGTTCAAGCCGCATTGCTTGAGGTGGTGCGAGGGTGGGTGGGGTCAGCGATGTAGCTGTTAGCGAACCCGTCCATCTGGTCTGATCCTGTTTAACCGTTAATTGATTAACAAGCAGTAAACTGATCAGAGAAATATCAAAAATAATTCACGTGCTGGTTGTCTTTTTTCGTCAGACATCAGCCCGTTGAAAATACCAATCGCGGACCACACCCAAACCTTTGTAAAATAACACACAGCGGCCTTAAGCAGCTGATCCACCGACGGTGAGTCCCCCAATCATTAATGTGGGTTGGCCAACCCCCACGGGCACCCATTGTCCGTTCTTGCCACAGTTTCCCATGCCAGGATCCAACGCCATATCATTGCCGATCGCCCGGATTTGTCGCATAGCCGTTGGCCCATCGCCAATCAGAGTGGCTCCTTTGACCGGAGCGCCGACGATGCCATTCTTGACCCGATAGGCCTCGGTGCAGCTGAACACGAATTTACCATTGGTAATATCGACCTGACCACCGCCAAATCCAACGGCGTAGATGCCGTCTTTCAGGTCTGCCACGATATCGCCCGGTTCGATATCACCGCCCAGCATGTACGTGTTGGTCATCCGCGGCATCGGCAAGTGAGCATGGCTTTCCCGGCGTCCATTGCCAGTGGCCGAAACCCCCATCAGACGCGCATTTTGGCGGTCTTGCATGTACCCCACAAGGATTCCGTCTTCAATTAGCGTCGTTTTCGCGCTGGGTGTGCCCTCATCATCCATTGAAATCGAACCGCGCCGATCCGGGATTGTGCCATCGTCGAGAATCGTCACCCCTCTGGCAGCCACTTGTGTGCCCATCAATCCGGCAAACGCGCTGCTGTTTTTGCGGTTAAAATCGCCTTCCAGCCCATGGCCAACGGCCTCGTGCAGCAAAATTCCGGGCCAGCCAGCGCCCAGGACCACATCCATTGCGCCCGCAGGGGCAGGCACGGCGTCGAGGTTGACCAATGCGATGCGCAGCGCCTCACGAGCGACGTTTTCCCAATGCGCGCGGGGCATAAGGGTGGCCAAGCCATAGCGTCCCCCGCCCCCCGCGCTGCCAGATTCGCGACGGCCATTATGGTCGACAATCACCGAGATATTCAGCCGTGTCATCGGGCGTATATCACGCATCAAGTCGCCTTCTGGGCGCAAAATCTCGACTTCTTGCAGGCTGGCGGCCATCGAGGCGCTGACCTGAACCACCCGCGAGTCGAGCGCACGCGCAAACGCATCGATTTGCCGCAAAACGCCGATCTTTACGCCGAAACTGGCGTCGTCCATCGGGTTCGCATCTGTATACAGCCGTAGGTTGGTGCCGCGGGGTGCATGGGCCAAGGTGGCGCCGCTGGCGCGCACCGCCAACCGAGCTGTTTGCGACGCCCTTTCAAGTGCGGCTTGGGAAATTTCGGATGCATGGCCATAGCCGACGGTTTCGCCGCAGACCGCGCGCAGTCCAAACCCTTCGGAGGCGTCATAACTCGCGGTCTTGATTCGCCCATCATCCAAGACCAACGTTTCTGAGCGACGACGTTCGAGGAAAAGTTCGCCATCCTCGGCGCCTGAAAGGGTTGTGCGCAAGCTCGCCAAAGCCTTTGCTTCGTCTAGATGAGTCTCGAACGGTCGGAAAGGGCTATCGGCCATGGTGAAGGTCCTTATTCTGGGTCTAATCGCGACCGAAAGGCGCAGGTCACGCGCTTGTCTCGCCCACTGTAATATGGAACATCTGCGGGTGGACACAATGGTCTGTGGCGCGGTTGCTGCGGACGATCTGAAACGAGGGCGGCACACGCGCGCTTGCCCTCGCCAAACAGGAACAAAAACGACATGGTTTTGACCCACCGTATTCTTGGCGCCACGACGGCAATATTGTCTGGCACGACCGTTCTGGCACAAGACAGCGCACAGGCATTGTCT
>JBELMC010000042.1:0-24771 GCA_042096155.1 Dinoroseobacter sp. | reverse complement strand
CCGAAAATATACAAGCTCCAAACAAATCAAGGAACAAAGTCGTTATGCAGAGGTCCTCTTGATCGAAATCCGCAGCCGCCGCGCCGTCTGTGGGTGCGTGCTGCCCTGCTCGAGAAGCCGCACCGCAGGTTCACGCAACGCAACAAGACGCGGTTTGCCCATCTCTGACCCCCATATCTACCCCAAAGGCATGGAACCGCAGACCAATCCGCATGGAAATCCTGAATCTGGTCAGGAGAGATACGCTTTAAAGGACATGCGATTGGACAACTCAGCGAGAGTGGCAATCAGGCTCTTTGCACCCGGATTAAAAGTTTCCGCAGCGTTCTCGATCGGCTGGCCCTGGACATCAGGTTGACGCATCTTTTGCAATCTATTGTGTGTTAATTCTGTCGGCTTTCTTGCGCACCAAGACTTGACGCAGATCAAAGATCGACAGCAAAAGACGGTCGGTGACCTCGTCCAGTTGCTGCGGAGTGGCTTTGGATTGCGCCCAATGGGCGGTCATATTGATTTGGTCAATCGTTCGGTGAATGTCATCCATTTCGCGTTGATTGGTCAGTTCCTGACGCTTGGCCAGCCAGTTGAGCATTGCTTGTTGTTCGGAGGCTGAGATGTCCGCGTTTCCGGTCGTCTTGACCTCGCCATTTCGGCTGTTGATAACGGCAATCTGATCAAGATCGATCCGTTTTTGGCGGTTTTCCGGGTCCACGCGAAACACCAAGGCCCCGTTATCTTTCACCCGGAAGTAAAGTTCTGGAAGTTCGACAGCCATAACCGGCCTCCTTAAGTGAGTTTGGCGCAGAAACTCTGAATGCGTGTGCAGGCTTGCGTCAAGGCCTCATCGCTGGTGGCATAACTGACCCGAAAGCATGGGCTCAGGCCAAATGCGGCGCCAAATACGACAGCAACGCCGGTCTCTTCCAGCAAGGCTGTTGCGAAGGCCTCGTCGTTTTCGATTTTGGTGCCGCCCGCGCTTGTCTTGCCGATGCAGCCCGCCAAAGATGGATAGACGTAGAAGGCGCCTTCCGGGGTTGGGCAAGTGATACCCTCGGCGTCGTTCAGCATTTTGACCGTCAAATTGCGGCGTCGTTTGAAGATTTCATTGTTGGTGGTGATGAAATCCTGTGTGCCGTTTAGCGCCTCAACGGCAGCGGCTTGAGAAACCGAGCACGGGTTCGAGGTTGTCTGTGATTGAATCTTCCCCATGGCTTTAATCAGTTCGACCGGACCGCCCGCATATCCGATTCGCCATCCGGTCATTGCATAAGCCTTTGAGACACCGTTGCAAGTCAGGGTGCGGTCGTACAAGCTAGGCTCGATTTGCGCTGGTGTACAGAATTCGAAATCATCGTACACAAGATGCTCGTACATATCGTCGGTCATGATCCAGACCTGCGGGTGGCGCATCAGCACATCGGTCAATCCTTTTAGCTCTGCGGCGGTATATCCCGCTCCGGTCGGGTTGGAGGGCGAGTTAAAAATGAACCACTTGGTTTTGGCAGTAATCGCAGCTTCCAATGCCTCTGGCGTCAGCTTGTATCCTGATTCAGCGGAGGCCGTGGCAATCACGGGCTCGCCGCCGGCCAAAAGAACCATGTCGGGGTAGCTGACCCAATACGGAGCCGGAATGACCACCTCATCGCCTGGATTAAGCGTTGCCATCAGCGCATTGATCAAAACCTGTTTGCCGCCAGTGCCCACTGTGATCTGGGCAGGGGTGTAGGTCAGGTCATTGTCGCGTTTGAATTTGGCGCAGATTGCCTGTTTGAGCGCCGGAGTTCCGTCTGGTGCCGTGTACTTGGTGTCTCCGCCTTGGATCGCCGCGACACCTGCGGCTTTGATATTGTCGGGCGTGTCGAAATCTGGCTCACCTGCGCCCAAACCGATCACATCGCGTCCAGCGGCTTTCAGTTCGCGTGCTTTGGTGCTGACCGCAATGGTCGGCGAGGGTTTAACGCGGGACAGGCTATCGGACAGAAAGGGCATTGGGTCGCTCCGGTGGTTTGCATAACGATCTTCGTCGTCTTAGGGTGCGTGCAAAGGCCAATCAAGCATAACGCGAAACAGGAGCCTCTATGTCCGACGGCAACGACTGGTACAGTGACACATCAGCCACCTTCGGCGACCGTCTTGCGGGCGCGCGGCAAGCTGCGGGGATGACCCAAAGTGAGCTGTCCAAGCGCCTGGGGGTCAAAATAAAAACACTACGGGCTTGGGAAGACGACTTGGCTGAGCCGCGCGCCAACCGGTTGTCAATGCTTTCGGGATTGCTTGCGGTTTCGCTCAGCTGGTTGTTGACGGGAAAAGGTGATGGTCTGGATGGCCCCGTCGAAATTGAAGCGATACCGACGGATATCACCCAGATCCTGACAGAACTGCGACAACTAAAGGCTGAAATGGTTCGGACATCGGAAAAAGTCGGGCATCTCGAAAAACGTCTTCGCAAGGCTGTGGAGACTTCGGTATGAGCGAGAGCCGCGCGCACCGCCTCAAACGGATGCGGATGCGTTCATGGCGGCGTGGAACCAAGGAAATGGACTTGATCCTGGGCCCTTATGCAGATCGGATGTTGGCAACACTGAGCGTCGAAGAGCTGGATCTGTTTGATGAAATGTTGGAAGAAAATGATCAAGATTTATATCTCTGGGCATCTGGCCAGGCGGAGGCGCCACAGAAATTTTCATCTCTTATCAAAAGCTTGATATCTGATTCGTAGTTTGTGTGGATAAAGTAATTGGCTTTAACCTGATATAAGGAATTCTATTCGATCTTTGCGCTATCGAGACGAGATCGGAGACCTTTATGAGCGTTCAACGCCAGCTTGCAGACACCAGGACACAGGGTGTTCTGAATTCGTATCTTGACAGCTTGGGATTGATTGAACGGTTGCACAGGCTCTTGCTGGATGTGATTAAGGATGAATTTGAGCGGGTTGGTTTGCTGGAAATCAATGCAGTCCAAGCTCTCTTGTTGTTCAATATTGGCGAACATGAAGTCACAGCGGGTGAATTGAAATCTCGCGGCTATTATCAAGGCTCGAACGTATCTTATAACTTAAAAAAACTGGTTGAAATGGGCTTCATGCACCATCAGAGGTGCGAAATCGATCGCCGTTCTGTGCGGGTAAAGCTGACGCAAGAGGGGCGGCGCGTGCGCAATATCGTGGCGGATCTATTTGCCAACCAGGCGCTGACGCTGGATGACAAGCAAATCCTTGGGATTGAAATGTTGGAAGATGTGAATTGCAGCCTCAAACGAATGGAACGGTTCTGGACCGACCAAATTCGATATATCTACTGATACAGAGGGTGGTCTGGAATGGATCCCTGTGTGATTTGAACCGGTTCTTGGTTGTTCCCGGGCCAATCGCCTAAGGCAAAGACTTCAAGCTCTCGCAGCAACTTACGGGTCATGGCGCGCTTATAATCCAGATAGCCTAAAGCCGTTTCCACAAAAGCATCAGCCCCCAGAATGACCTCGGTTCGGAAATAGCTGCTGAGCTGTTTGATTTCAGCCTGTCGGGCATCGCCAAGCTGCACCGGATCTGCGGCCACCGCCAGAGCATTGACCGTAACACGCTCCTGGGCCAACCTAATATGCATCTGTTTTGGCAAGATCCCAGAATTGTTAGGTCCGTCTCCTGAGACATCCAAAGTCTTTTTCCAGCACAGGGGACCGGTGCGAAACGCATACCAAGCGTATTCCATGGCCGCACCCAACGCGGTGGCGCCGGTGCGCGCACTGATCTGGTCTGGTGTGTCTGCGCTAAATTGCGGATCGTTGGATCCTGCGCGGACGGTGTCATTGAGCCGCGCGGCCACCTCGATCAGAGTGTCAGGGTCCGTGATACGCGTCCAGGGTAGGATCAATCGTTGGGCTGTAGGGTCGCTCCATTCAAACACAAGCAGAGAAACAGGGGTGTCAATTGCTGACAAGATCGCAGCTTGGACATCTGCAGAGCGCAAGGCCGCCGCCAAACCGTCCAGCTGCAACCGATATTCGCGGGCATCGACCGAACGCGACACATCAAGCCCAAGCGCCAAGGCCTGCCGACATTGGGCTTCGGCATCCTGGCTCGAAATCCCGAGCACGAAAAATGCCGCAAGACATCGAACAACTGCTACCAATGGCCCGTGTTTTCCATGCTTGCCCAGGGTTCGGCCGGGGGCAAGCTGTCGCCGTCTTGCAGCAGTTCAATCGATATGTTGTCGGGCGAGCGCACAAATGCCATGTGTCCATCGCGCGGCGGACGGTTGATTGTAACGCCGTTTTCCATCAGTTTTTGACATAAATCATATATATGATCAACGCGATAGGCTAAATGACCAAAGTGACGGCTGTCCGAAGGCAGTCCGTCGTCCCCATCCCAATTGTAGGTCAGTTCGAGCGCGATGGTGTCCTGACCAGGGGCATTCATGAACACCAATGTGAAGCGGCCACCCTCGCTGTCGCGCCGCCGGGTCTCTTTGAGGCCCAGCAGCTGGTAGAACGCAATGGATTTTTCCAAATCCGCAACGCGGACCATGGTGTGCAGGAATTTAAGGCTCATTTTGTGCTCCGAGGTCTGGTTTGGTCTGAGCCTACCGCGCCTGCCGTCGATCGCAAGGCCAGGTTGAAAAAACTGTGGACGAATTCGCAATCTTAGTGGACTGGAAGGTTCAAATCACAACATATAGCGAATACCCCAGAATGTGAGCCTTAAAATGTCCGACATGCCTGTCTCGCCTGATGCTGAAATAGCGGCCCTTCGTTCCAATGCCAAACCCACCTTACGGGCGGTTTCCGAAGGGATGGAGGCGCACTTGTATACCGCCCATGCTGTGCTCGATCATGGATTTGTACGGGTGGTTGATTATATGGGCGATGATGCCGCAATCGTGCAGGCCGCGCGGGTCAGCTATGGCGCGGGCACAAAAGCGGCGCGCGATGATACGGGCTTGATCCGATATTTGATGCGCCACTGGCACAGCACTCCCTTCGAGATGTGCGAAATCAAATTACACGTCAAACTCCCGGTTTTTGTGGCGCGTCAATGGATTCGACACCGGACCGCGAATGTGAACGAGTATTCCGCGCGATACTCGATCCTGGATCGCGAGTTTTACATCCCGGCCCCAGAACACCTGGCGGCTCAGAGCAGCCAAAACAACCAAGGACGCGGTGTGGTTTTGGAAGGTTCTGAAGCTGCGCGTGTCCTAGATATTTTAAAATCTGACGCCGAAACATCTTATGATCATTACCAGGAGATGCTCAGCCAGGACGGACAAAAAGGTCTCGCACGGGAGCTGGCACGGATGAACTTGCCCGCCAATATTTACACGCAATGGTACTGGAAAGTCGATCTGCACAATCTTTTTCATTTCTTACGACTGCGCGCCGATCCTCACGCCCAATATGAAATTCGTGCGTATGCCGAGGAAATCTGCCGCCTGATCGCCGATTGGGTCCCGGCGGCCTATCGCGCGTTTGAGGATTACCGCCTGGGAGGAGCCAATCTCAGCGCACGGGGCGTCGAGGTGTTACAGCGCAGGTTGAAAGGCGAGACGGTCACACAAGAAACCAGCGGCATGAGTAAAGGCGAGTGGCGGGAATTTGCAGCGCTCTGGGCCACCTAATCGACAGAGGCATGGTGCCCTCACCGGCACCGAACGTGTCAGTGGCGCTTCAAAACAAGCGCAGATTGTTCTAACGGACGAAATAGCTCTTTGCCAAACACATGTTTGGCGGTAACCATGTGGATAAGTTATCCACATGTGCAAGGAGTGTGACGCATGTCTCTTCGTTTGATCTTCGCTGCGACTGCGATCGTTGGTTTGGCGGCGCCTGCCTTCTCTGATGGCCACACGCAGGGTGATATCTTTGCCTATCCATCGAGTGCAAATTATTGCCTAGACAGTTTGCAACCTGTTGTTTTAGGGGGTGTTATTTCTTGTGGGGCGCCGAATACAAATGAGGATTATCTTGAGATGATGCGCCATGTTGTGTCTGCGTCGCAGCACTGGACGCGTAACAATGGGCAGCAAGGCTTTTACGACCAACAGCAGCAAGGTTTTTACGATCAGCAATGGTATAAAGGCAACGGCGGCTAAAGCTCTGTAATTCGTAAAAGGTCACGCTCGCACATGCGGCGCGAGCGGATGCGTTTTTGGGCTGGATCCAGTTTAGTCGAGCAACTGAAGTTCAGACGCGGACGAGCGACCATCGCGCCCTTCCCGTAACTCATACTGGATCTTTTGATTGTCCGCGAGGCCAGTCAGGCCTGCCCGTTCTACAGCAGAAATATGGACGAAAACATCACTTCCGCCCGTATCTGGGGCAATAAATCCAAAGCCTTTGGTGGTGTTGAACCATTTTACGGTGCCAGTGGCCATATCCGTAGTCTCCTTTGTCAAAACCCGCCCACGACATGCGGCGGGGTGGTGCAGCTGGTCTTCCATTCTCATTCCGGCTGCCCTGACGGGGACGGTTCGTAGAAGTCTCGTGTCACGGCAAAAAGAGTGGATGCTTGCTCGGTAAAGTCCAGAAAAAAGTCTGATTATACTGGTCAAACCCGAGTTTTCGCGGGCATTATTAGCAAAAATGTAACGAGAAAGCCTGAAAATGCAGCTATATGGGATTAAGACATGTGACACCTGCCGCAAAGCGGCCAAAGCACTGGGGGTGCAGGTCCGTGATGTTCGCGCTGATCCGTTGACCGCAGCGGAGATCGCGCGATTTTATCGGGTTTTCGGAGCAAAGCTGGTCAACACGCGTTCGACGACTTGGCGCGGATTGGGCGAGAGGGAACGGTTGCGCGCATCCGAAGATCTGTTGGCTGAATATCCGACTTTGATGAAGCGACCGGTGATCGAAAAGGATGGACAGCTTTATCTGGGATGGGCAACTGCTGTGCAAAACGCACTGCAGTGACCGCCCACTACCAGAGCTGCGGGTGATCGTGACGCCGCCCCGCCCCACAAAATATTGCCCAGCACGATGTGCAACAGGCCCAGTTTCTCGTCAGTTTAACTTTCTGGCATTAAACGCCATCCGATGCGCGGGTCGGCAGTGTGTGATGGTCCCGAGTCCCGCTCTCACGCATCGAGAGGGTCGATCTGGTACGCATAGCCCGGTTTCAGATCTGCGGTGGTGGTGAACAATGTGTTCTCACCTTCATCGACATTGGCCACCGCCATACGCCAGATTGTAAGCACCAACGGTGATTTGCGCAAAGCCACCTGGAATTGGGGCCGCAACCAGCTGCCTTCAGGAAAGATCACACCATGCAAGTCCACAGAATGCAGCAAGAAGGCCCGATCATCGAGCATATTATTGTCGTCTTGGCGCATATGAAACTGCAAACTGAGACTGCCGGGCAACAGTGTCATGGACGTGCCAAATGCAAATTCTGCGGTGTCGGCAGTGAGGTTCTCGGGAGCTGAAATCGGGCCAAGCAGGTCAGTCAGGGCCCGCGCCGTTAGAAAGAAGTCTGTCAAAGTATTATCACTATTGATGCAAAATAATTTACTTGTTTTGGCATTGCCGCGACGCGCTTAACGCGCGCTTCCGAGGAATCTGACTCTCGGTCTAGTTACTTTTGTCTACACCCAAATCGAACTTGAACATAGCCTCTTTATCGAGAATTCGCGTTTCTGATGGACGGTGCATCGCGTGTGATATGCGAAAATCGGCGCCACATGCACGGGCCAGCATTTAAAACATGCACGCACAGGGCGGAAAGGAGGGCCGGATAGATCTTAGTCAAAAGAAGCCAGTCCTCAGGGGCTTTGTGCCGGAAGATGTGGCCGCAAGGTGATTGAACTGGCGATGCAGAACCCGACATCAAATCAAAACGCCAGTTCTGAGTTGCAGCGGAAAGACATTTGGGTGTTCTCATCCAGTGTCTGTCGGCGGTCCTTCACTTTTGTGGTTCAATTGGTGGGCATACACCAGAAGGAAGCCATTGAAGATCACAAAACCAAGGCCAACTCTGCAAGGCCACACCGACGATTGCGGTAATTAAGGCAATAATTGCAAGTCCGCGTTCGGTTTTCGCAAACCTAATATCAAGCTTCGTCGCCAATTTGATGCCGTTCCAGTAAAGGTAATTCTTCTCGTCAACACCCATTTTATCTAAATCTTCGAACTTTATTTTCGTCACATTCTTTGGCCAAGGTTTTTTATTTTCATTTTCATTCGGCATTGCTTCCTCCTTCGTGAACAGAACTACACGATCGACAGCCGCAACGATGTTAGATGAGGCCGCAAGCGCGCACAACGTGCTGTTATAACAACGGCATCCCATCATGCGTTCTGTCATTTCAGCGAAAAGATCAGCCCATCAAACCGAAAAATCGAGCGGCGGGTTGTGCGCTCATCATCCTTTAAGGTGTTAAATGTGCTGCAATGTCATGTTTGACAGATCGGTTTTTTACGTTCCTGAACAGCAAAAGTCTGATTGTTTTCGGTTTGCATATTTGGGCCATGAAAGGTTCAAATCGGAACAGTGGATGCCGGATCATAGGCACTGGCGCTGAGATCACACATCAACCGATGCGGTTGGTCCAACTATACAATCCAAAGCGGTGCTGGCAAAAAGATCGGGTCCCCCGTTTAGAGACAGGAGCAAGCATTGCCATGACCGTCGAAATTTTGACTGCGCGCTGGATCGTCACAGGTGTGACAGCCCAGGGCGACCCCGAAATAATCCCCGATGCCGCCTTGGCGCATCAAAACGGTGTTGTTTTGGCGATTGGTCAAGCATCCGAAATCACTGCGCACTATCCCGATGCTCTCGTGACCACCCACCCCAACCACATGATGATACCAGGATTGGTGAACAGCCATCACCATATCGGACTCACTCCATTGCAACTTGGGGCGCCCGACTCTCCGCTGGAATTGTGGTTTGCAGCGCGTTTGGCGACACGCAAGATCGATCCTTATCTTGATACCATGTTCTCTGCCTTTGAAATGATCGCATCAGGTGTCACGACGGTACAGCACATCCAAGGCTGGGCGACAGGCGGTTTGGATCAGGTTGTTGCGTCTGCCAGCGGCATTCTGAAGGCGTATGAAGATATCGGTATGCGCGTTTCATATTGTTATGCAGTGAGAGAGCAGAACCGTTTTGTTTATGAAGCCGATGAAGCGTTCTGCAATCGCCTACCACCGGATGTCGCAAAGGCGATGGCGGGCCATTTCGCGAAACAAAAGCTCAATTTTGATGATTTCATGCAGCTTTTCGATGTGTTGGTGGCCCAAAACGAAAATCCGCAGGCGCGCATCCAATTGTCCCCGGCAAACTTGCATTGGATGAGCGATGATGGCCTTCTGGCGATACAGGAAAAGTCCAGCTCTTCGGGCGCACCGATGCATATGCATCTGTTAGAGACCGCCTTTCAAAAGGAATATGCCTATCGTCGAACTGGGACGACAGCTGTTAAACATCTCGAAAAGCTTGGGCTACTGGGGCCCCATATGACATTGGGTCATGGTGTTTGGATGACTGAGGAAGATATTGAAATCTGTTCGGGAACAGGCACCTGCGTGTGCCACAACTGTTCTTCCAACTTCCGTCTTCGCTCAGGCATTCTGCCGTTGATGGAGCTGCAAAAGCGCGGGATGACCGTGTCGATGGGAATAGATGAGGCCGGCATCAATGATGATCGGGATATGATGCAAGAGATGCGAATGGCGCTGACGGTGCACCGCGTGCCAGGCATGGATCCAAAGGACGTGCCGTCACCTGCCCAGGTCTTGCGCATGGCAACCGAACATGGCGGCTTGACCACTGGCTTTGGGTCTCAGATCGGTCGTCTTGAAGAAGGGCGCCAGATGGATGCGGTGATCTTCGATTACGACACTGCGACTTATCCTTTCCAAGATCCCGATATTGCACCGCTCGATGTCCTTATCCACCGTGCGAAAACAAAGGATGTCAAAGCCGTTATCGTGGCCGGGAAGACGATATATGAAGACGGCAGATTCACCCAAGTGGACCGCGATGAAATTCTCGCCAAGATCGCCGAGGCCCTGTCCGCCCCCCGAGATGCCGATGAACAAGAACGCCACTGGCTGCGCGAGCAAGTGTTTCCTGTCGTCAAGGGCTTTTACCGCGATTATCTACAAAACACATCAAGCCGAACACCGTTTTACAAGGGTTCATCATCGACATGACAGGATTGCGCAAGCATCTTTTGGCCTAGACTTGGGCCATCTGAGGTGGGCCATCCTTTCTATCGGGGATGACGGGTCAGCACCGTTGCAATGGACACTCAGAGAGCGTGTCGTGATTTGAGATCGGAAATTACGTGCGATTCTGTCAAATGCACAATGAAATCGGACTGGCAGTTGTCTCAATGGAGGATAGAAGCACTGCCTGCAGGCGTCCAGCGCATGACACGCGTGCCCACGACGCAGATCGGATTGTTGCTCGCACCTACGCTTTGAGGTGGCAACATCGTTGCCGCCGCGCAGATCGCGGACACCATTCCCGATTATTGGGCAAATCTCTTTCGCTGGGTCATCACCAGCGTCGTCCTGATTCCGTTTTGCGCGGCTGGCCAGGATCTGTGCGATGCAGGCCCGATTTTGGTCCTGCACGGACACGGCCCTTTTTGCGTATTAGATCGCAGCCAGTTCCTGCTCAAGATCACCCATTTTAGCGCCACCTGACATCAGGCGGCGCATTTCTTCGGGCCCAATTTCTGTATTCGTGCCTGCACCGATTGTTTGACCCAGCGCAAGAAACGTAAATCGATCACCAACAAGGCGCGAATGAATTTCATTATGCGTGATGAAGATGATCGCAATATCGCCGCGTGCGCGGACCTTCTTGATCGTCTTTAAAACACCCATTTGCTGTTTTTGCCCCAAGGCTGAAGTCGGCTCGTCAAGGATCAAAACCTTGGCGCCAAAATAGATCGCCCGTGCAATCGCAAGCGTTTGCCGCTGACCACCAGACATGGTTCCCACGGCCTGAGTCGGATCCGAGAAGTCAATCCCGATCTTGAGCATTTCATCATGAGCAATTTTGTTCATTTCTTCCATGCGAAGGGTTCCAAATGGCCCTTTAAGCTCACGTCCCATGAAGAAGTTTCGGGTTACACTCAGAAGCTGGTTGATCGCGAGATCCTGATAAACGGTCCCAATCCCGGCATCGGATGCATCACGGGGGGATCGGAATTCGACAGGTTTGCCTTCGATATAGATCTTGCCTTCTGTTGGCTGGTGAACACCCGCGAGGTTTTTGATCAATGTCGACTTTCCAGCGCCATTGTCACCCAGCAGACAGTGTACCTCACCCGGATAAACATCAAGATCGACCCCACCCAGAGCGGTGAAAGGTCCGAAACGTTTTACAAGCCCTTCGACGCGCAGATACGGTTCAGCCATCTCAAATTCCTCCTGTAATGCGTTTCCGGATGCGTTCGTTTGCAAACACCGCGGCCAACAAAATGCCACCAAGGAAAACTCGGAACCATGCTCCGTCGATCGCTGGGATAAAGAACACCGCGTTTGCGACCAGGCCAACGGTGATCGCACCAAAGACAACCCCAATGATGGATCCAAAACCGCCAGTCATCAGTGTTCCGCCGACAACCGCGATGGCGATCGCGAACAGCTCCATCAGGTTGCCCTTGGCCGCGTCGGAGGTATTGGTGTCAAACACCTGACAGGCTGCAAACATGGTCGCGCAGAAGGCTGTGAACATGAACAAGCCAATCTTCACTTTGTTCGTTGGCACACCATTAGCGCGCGCAGCTTCTTTATTGTCGCCCGTCGCGTAGATCCAATTGCCCAATTGGGTGCGGCTGAGCACGAAATAGGCCACGCTCGCGATGACAATCCACCATAGAAAACGGGCATCGAAGCCTTCGACCCATTGCTCACCCCTGCGATTTAGATTGCCACCAAGCAGGAACCATAGATCATAAAACCAGCCGAAGACGTCCCCGCCCATCAAATTGGCAAACCAGCTCTCTTCTTTGTAATCGGGCAGTCCTGAAATTTGAGTGGACTTGTTGATGATCCGAAAGCTGACTTCAGTCACGCCGCGCAAAAAGAACAAGAAGGCCAAGGTTACGATGAAACTCGACAAGCCGGAGCGGACCACAACGGTTCCGATCAGCCAGCCAATCGCCAAAGTCATCACCAACGTCCAAGCAAAGGCCATGAAGGGTGTGGCTTCGCCCATACCAAAGGGCAGGCCCCATTTCAGCATCATCGCCATGGACATGCCTGCAAAACCAATCATGGACCCGATCGAGAGGTCAAATTCGCCTGAAATCATCAGCACGGCAGCGCCCGTTGCAATGATGCCATATTGGGCAATGATCGCAACATTGTTCTTTAATCCAAGCGCATTGAACGATTTTCCATCAGACGCAAATGCAAGCGCAACGATGATCACAATCATCACGACGAATGACCCTATTTCAGGCCGTCGGAGTATTTTTTGGAGGGTGGTTTCCTGCTGCAACCTGCCGGCTTCGTTCTGATCAGCCATCTCGCGTCCCCTAGATCGGTATTCGGTGGAGTGTAGAACAGGCGAGTCCGTCTCGCCTGTTCCGATCGTGTTGGGGGCGCTTAGCGGTCGATACCCGCCAATGCCGCAACGTTTGCTGCGTTTGACGCGTCAACAAAGCCAGGGCCCGATGGGATATTCGCGCCTGGCAACAGACCAGCGTGATTGTTGTACAGGTGCAGAACGATCACAGGCATGTAGCCTTGTAGCCGCTGCTGCTGATCGATGGTGAAGGAAGCGCGGCCATCTTCGATCATTTCCATCACACCAGGGCTCAGGTCGAAACAGGCCAGGTGCACATCAGCACCGACCGCTTCGATTGCCTTGGTTGCAGCTTCGCAGACATGCGGGCCAACAGCCAGAACACCATCAATCGTTTCGTCTGCCTGCAATGCGGCGGCGGTACGGGTTTCGATCTGCACTGGGTCGTTGGACACGTCGATCTGGTTCAGCTCTGCGCCCATGGCGTCAAAGTAACCAGTGCAACGGTCAACAAGCGCGGTGTTAAAGGCTTCTTGGTTCAGGCAAAGGCCATTGGTCACGCCTTCCGCCATTGCACGTTCACCAGCCTTCTGACCAGCGAGGCGCTCAGGCTGACCAACATGCATCAGCGCGCCAAGCTCTGCAGACGCTTCGAGGCCGGAGTTGATGGTTATGACTGGAATGCCGTCATCAACAGCCGCGCGAATCGCTGGTCCAAGTGCAGCTGCGTCAGGCAAAGACACGATGATGCCATCGGGTTGAGTGGCCGCAGCAGCTTCGATCAGTTTGGCCATCGCAGCCATGTCACCCGATACGTCGAAATTGTATTCAAGTGTTGCACCAATATCTTCTGCAGCGTCACGGCCACCTTTTTCAACAACTGGCCAGAACGGATCTGTGCCCTGTGTGTGTGTGATCATGACATAGCGTTCGTCGGCCAGCGCCGCTCCGGCTATCACAGATGCGGCCGCAGCCGCCATAAGTACTTTTTTCATGGTTTCCTCCCATTGGATGGTGTCCGGTGCACCTTTTTGAAACCGGAGGCCATTCTTTCGGCCCTATTCCTCGTGATCGAGGATCTCTTTTATACTTCGAATGATGTTTGTTGCCATATTCATTTTTGGTTACGGTGTCAGTTTTAAAGCCGGTGTTGGCGCCTGGGCGTCATAGCCCCCCCACACAGACTGGTCGAAATGTATCACAGACCCGGTCAACATGCCGCTGTCCGCAGATGCCATCCACAATACGGCCTTTGCGACTTCTTCGGGTTCCAGCAGACGTCCAAACGGCAACAGAGCTGCTTGTTTGTCAATGAAATCCGGATCACCGGACTCCATCTCCTGAATTTCGCGTTCGTGGTCAGAATTCATCCATCCAATGTCCAGTTGGTTGACGTGAATCTTGTGCCGCATCAAGGCAAAGCCCGCGTGCCGTGTCAACGTGGAAAGTGCTCCTTTGGACATGGCATAAGGGGCCAGAAAGGGTTGGCCGACGCGCCCAGACGTCGAGCCGATATTGACAATCCGTCCTTCTGTGCCTTCGCGATCCATGATTTTTACGGCATCTTGGATCAAGAAAAATGGTGCCCGTGTGTTTACAGCGATCATTTCGTCAAAAAGCTCAGGCGTGGTGTTTAACAGATTGCCCCGATCCGTGAAGCCTGCGGCATTGACCAGAATATCAACGCGCCCGAACAGCTGATCAGCCTGCTTCATAATGCCCCGAACCTCGGTGATGTCGCCGAGATCTGCGCGCACCATGTGCACTGGTACACCTGTTGCCGAAGAAATGTCTCGCGCCTTGGCCTGTCCCTTTTTAAGATCGCGCCCAACAATCACGAGGCCGGACGCGCCGGCTTTGGCAAAAAGCTCCGCCACGGCAGCGCCCAAGCCTTGTGTTCCCCCCGTGATCACCGCGATCTGCCCGTCAATTCGGTTCATCCGGCGACCTCATAGCCCGCTGCATCCATGATCCGCTTGAGTTCAGCCCGTCCTTTTATCGCCATGTCCAGCGGCGGGTTGGCAATTGGGTCTTGTTCTGCCTCAATGACAAACCAGCCCTCGTATCTCTTGGCCGCCAATGCGTTCACGATGTCTTCGAAATTCAGAGATCCATCACCCGGTACCGTAAACGCGCCTTTGATCACGGCATCAAGAAAGCTCTCGGTCGTTCGGTCCAACGTGTCGATCACCGGCATCCGAACATCCTTGGTATGGACATGGCTGATGCGCAAGTGGTGGTTTTCGATTACACGCAAATTGTCGCCTCCGGCAAAAGCCATATGCCCTGCATCGAACAAGAGCGGCACTGAAGAGTGCTTCATGAACAGGTCGAGCTCAGATTCTGTTTCGACCACTGCAGCCATGTGATGATGGTAAGCCAGTGGCATACCGTTGGCAGCGCACCAATCGGCAAAGTCGGACATCTTGCGTCCATATGTGGCCATCTCGGACTCGGTGAGCTTTGGTTTTTGCAACAGCGGCGTATGGCGTTCTCCTTGAACCGAACGTGCGGTCTCGCCGTAGACAATGCACGGCGCACCAGCTGCTTTGAAAAATGCCAGCTGCTCGGCAATCCGATCCTTTTCAATCGCGATATCACCGTCCAGCAGAAGGCCGGAAAACCAACCGCCGCAGACACAAACGCCGTGTCGATCCAGAAGCGGGCCGAGTTCATCCATGTTCATCGGAAAACGGCGGCCGGTTTCCATGCCCGTCAGGCCAGCCTCGGCAGCTTGACGCAGACATTCATCCAGACTGACATCATCGGACAATTCGGCCAGATCGTCATTCCACCACGCAATGGGTGCGATCCCAAGCTTGGCTTTCAGCATTGTTATATGCCCCGGCGTTGCTTGGCCCGGAACGCTTCTTGTTCTTTGCGGGCCACGCGGATGCTTTCGCGATCGTTGATTTCGGGCACGCCCACATACCAGTCTGCCCCGCCGGGGGTCCAGGTATAAGCGTCGGACTTGATGCTGATGACGGTCGTGCGATCTGTCGTCTGGGCCCATTCCATTGCTGCGGCGAGATCGGTCAAATTATCACAATGGCGCGATAAAGCCCCCATGGATTCAGCGTGTTTGGCAAAGTCGACATGCAGCGGATCGTTCCTGTTCAAGATACGACTGTCTTTGAGGAGGTTGTTGAAGCCCGGAACGCCCATGCCCGTTTGCAAGCGATTGATAACGCCAAAGCCGCCATTGTCACATACCACCACGATCATTTTGTGGCCGGACAACACAGATGAATAAATGTCTGAGTTCATCAACAGGTAAGATCCGTCGCCAACCATCACAATGGGCACACCTTTGCCGTCTTTGGCCATGGCATGGCCCCAGCCACCGGCGATTTCGTATCCCATGCAAGAAAAGCCGAATTCACAATCAAAAGTGTTCGGTGCTTTCACACGCCAGTTCTTGACCGTCTCGCCGGGCAACCCACCCGCGGCGGTGACCATGGTGTCCTCAGGATTGGCGGCCTTGTTCACAACAGCGATGACTTGCGCATAACTGGGGATGGCGGCTTCTGTGGGGGCTTGGCCCTCCTTAATCATAGCATTCCAGTCGGCATAGAGCGCTTGCGCCTGGGCCATGTGGGTCGGATCACAGGCCCAGCCGCCAAGGGCTGCTTCCAAGTCCGCCAAACTTTCCAGCGCGTCGCCGACCACGGGCAAAGCGCGATGCTTCCGGGCATCAAAACGCGCGGCGTTTATGTTGATGAACTGAGTATCGCGGTTGAATGTTGTCCAAGAGCCGGTCGTGAAATCCTGAAGCCTTGTGCCCACGGCAATCACAACGTCGGCCGTTTCTGCCAACGTTTTGGCCGCGTCTGTACCCTCAATACCAAGGGGTCCGACATAAGCAGGATGATCATGCACAACCGCCCCTTTGCCGGCGATCGTCTCAGCCATTGGAATGCCCCGCGCTTGTGCAAAGTCCGACAATGGGCCCTCTGCACCTGCGTAGCGGACACCGCCGCCAGAGATGATCAGTGGCTTTTTTGCGGTTTTCAAAAGAACCGCGGCTGCGGCGATCTGATCCCGATCTGGCCGCGCGCGCTGAATGGACCAGAGTGTTTCATCGAAAAACGCGACGGGGTAGTCATAGGCGATTTCTTGAATGTCTTGTGGCAGACCGATGAACGCTGGTCCACAATCAGCGGGGTCCAGCATGGTGGCAACAGCCTGCGGCAGCGACGAAATGATTTGCGCCGGATGGGTGATCCGGTCCCAGAAGCGCGACACGGCGCGGAAGCTGTCATTCACTGTGGTCGATGGCGCGCTGAAATGTTCAACTTGTTGCAAAACCGGGTCTGGCAGACGATTGTTATAGGTGTCCCCTGACAGCAAAAGAACCGGCAGGCGATTAGCATGCGCAACACCGGCAGCTGTCACCATATTTGTCGCGCCCGGCCCGACAGAGGTTGTCGCGATCATAATTTGACGACGGAGTTTGGCTTTTCCATAGCCAATTGCAGCAAGGGCCATGGACTGCTCATTTTGTCCGCGCCAAGTCGGCAAAACATCTTGAACTTGCTCAAGCGCCTCAGAAAGACAGGTGACATTGCCATGTCCAAAAATTCCGAAAACACCAGCGAAAAGTGGTACGCGCTCTGCATCAATCTCTGTGTATTGACTGACCAAATAGCGCACCAGCGCCTGACCGACAGTCAGCCTGATTGTATTGCCGGACATGCCGCTCCTCCCAATCAGATTCGCCATCCCTGCCGCAATGATTATTGACTTAATCCACATCTTGCAACAACTATTGCAAATAAGTGTGGGGAGGAGCGATGTTCAGAATCGCAACACATGGGCGCGCGCGCGCCAGGCCTAAAAGCGTCGAACAGCACAGCCCAAAGGCGCGCTGTGCGCCGGGCCTTCAATGGGCACGGCCCGCACCTTCGCAACATCCAGTGCCGCGCGCGACACGCCGCAAGACGCCGTCGCGGGCAATAGGCCTGTTCGAGCACGTTTCACAGACAGGTCCCGCACACACATCCTGGGCCAAGCCGAAATACACAAGATCGCGAGCGGACAAACCATTCATACCAGCGAGGTTATCGAGATGTATCAAGAATTCGGGCTTTTTATAGCGGGTGATTGGGATCAGGGGTCACAAACCACGCCTGTCCTGAGTCCCGTGACAGAAGCCTCGTTGGGCGATGTTGCCGTCGCCTCGGTTGGGGATACGCACCGTGCAATCGAGGCCGCAGCAACTGCGCTGGCACCGCTTCGAGACATGGGTGGCTTCGCCCGTGCCGACGCCTTGCACCGGATCGCCGATGAAATGGCCGCCCGCAGCGATCAGGCCGCACGGATGATCTCGACCGAGACAGGAAAACCACTGGTTCAGTCCGGTCGCGAATGGGGGCTTTGTGTGGATCAGTTCCGTTGGTACGCCGAGGAAGCGCGGCGGATCTATGGTCGTGTGGTCGAAAGCCGCGTGGCTGGCGGCCGTTTCGAAATCACAAAAGAAGCGGTCGGAATCGTGGGTGCATTTACCGCTTGGAATTTCCCCGCTTCGCTTCCTGCGCGCAAGATTGCCCCGGCTCTTGCAGCAGGCTGCCCAGTTGTTCTGCGCCCGTCTTCGCAAACACCGGGCGTGGCGATGGTCATGGTCGATTGCATCCGGGCGGGACACTTGCCTGACGGTGCTGTGAACCTTGTGATAGGTGCTACGGCAAATACCTATGCCCCGATCATGGCCGATGCGCGCGTGCGTAAAGTGTCTTTGACCGGGTCGACGCAGGTTGGTCAGCAAATGATCCGCGACGCGGCAGAAACGGTAAAGAAAACCTCGATGGAATTGGGGGGCAATGCCCCTTGCATCATCTTTGAAGATGCTGATCTTTGGGCGGCACTGGAGGTCTGTGTGCCGTCGAAATTCGGCAATGCCGGGCAGGTTTGTGTCACCCCCGATCGCTTCTTTGTCCATGACAGCCTGCATGACGTGTTTGTCGCGGAATTTGCCAAACGGGCGTCTGCCTTGAAACTCGGAGACGGGTTGGATGAGGCGACCGAAATGGGGCCGCTGATCAAGGCAAGCCGCTTGACGGAGGTCGATCGCATCGTGCAAGAGGCCATTGCAGGCGGCGCCAAATTGGAAACCGGTGGCAAACCGGCAGCCGGTTTTGACGCTGGGCATTTCTATGAACCCACGGTTCTGAGCCAAGTTACTGATGATATGCGTGTGTTTGCCGACGAAAATTTTGGTCCAATCGCTGCCATCACCCGGTTCTTAGATGAAGACGAGGTTCTGATGCGGGCCAATGCCTCGACCATGGGCCTGTCGGCCTATGCTTTCACACAAAGCCCCGATCGTGCGCGTCGGGTCAGCGCAGCATTGAAATCCGGTATGGTGGGGATCAACTCGTTTGCGCTGGCCGCATCGGAGGCACCTTTTGGGGGCACCAACTATTCCGGCCTGGGCCGGGAAGGCGGCCCTGAGGGGATCGAGGATTATCTCGAAACCAAGCTGTCACAGATCGTGTTTTGAAGGGGTCGGTGATGCGAAAAAACAAACTCAAACAGCTGTGGAACGCGGGAAAGCCGACAATGAATGGCTGGTGCTCTATTGGCAATGCTTTCACCGCAGAAATCATGTCCGCACAAGGCTATGACAGCGTCACAATCGACATCCAGCATGGCGCGTTGGATTACACCGATGCCTTGCGGATGTTGCAGGCGATGAAGGCCTCTCCGGCCACGCTTATGGCGCGGGTGCCTTGGCGTGATCCGGGCTATATCATGAAGGCCCTGGATGCGGGTGCGATGGGGATCATTTGCCCCATGATTAACAATCGCAGCGAGGCCGAAGAGTTTGTGTCCTACATGCGCTACCCGCCCCATGGGCAACGCAGTTTCGGACCGACACGCGCTGCGGTGGCAATCCCGGGCTATAGTGTGGCCGCCAATGACGAAGTCTTGGCGTTGGCGATGATCGAAACGGCCGATGGCATGGCAAACCTCGAAGAGATTGCCGCAACACCGGGTTTGGACGGTATTTACGTCGGCCCCGCCGACCTGACGCTGGGAACACAGAACGGTCGATTGCCACCAGGATTTGATCGTCAAGAGCCGGAAATGATTGGACTTATCAAAAGGATCGCGTCGGCTTGTGCATCAAATGGCCTCGCCGCATGCCTGCATTGCGGGACGCCGGAATATGCCGCACAGGCCATTGGCTGGGGTTATAATATGACCACGGTCGGAGGCGATAGCCGACTGCTTGCCGGCGCTGCCAGCGCATCGATTGCACATTGGCGAAAACTCAACGGGCGCGACGCAGACTCACCCGATGGCGGGGGCCTGTATTGATGCCGCATCTTGTCGTCGCTGGAAAACTGCACCCAACCGGTGTGGCGCGCCTTCGCGACCTGCGGGCCGAAGGCGTGAAGGTCACCTATATTGAAGCCATTGATGAACCCAGCTACGCTGCGCATATTGAGACCGCGGATGCTTTGATCATTCGAACCCAGCCGCTCTCTGCAGCGACGATCGCCCGCGCAAAGCACTTGAAAGTCGTTTCCCGTCACGGTGTCGGTTATGATGCCGTTGATGTCGAGGCCTTGAATGATCGGGGCATTCCATTGACGATTGTGGATGATGTGAATTCGGTTTCCGTTGCAGAACAGGCGATGACCCAGCTTCTGGCGGGCGCCAAGCAAGTGATCCGAGCCGACCGCGCGGTGCGTGATCCAGCCCAGTGGGGCTGGCGGAACCAATTGGAGCAACGAGAGATTTCCGGCCGGAATTTGTTGATCATTGGATATGGACGGGCAGGGCAGAAACTGGCCCGGATGGCCAAAGGTTTTGATATGAACGTCCGCGCGTTTGATCCCTATTTGCAAGAGAATGGTTGGCCTGCAGGCGTGGTAGACCCGTTCGAGATGCTTGCAGAGGGCTTAGCCTGGGCCGATTGTTTGTCGTTGCATGTACCCGGCGGAGCGGCGCCAATGCTCGGCCCGGCTGAATTTGCGCAGATGAAACCTGGTATGATTATCGCCAATACAGCACGTGGCGGGGTTATGTGTGAAGCCTCTCTGGCCGCCGCTTTGTCTGATGGACGCGTTCTTGCAGCGGGATTGGATGTGTTTGACGTTGAGCCGCCGACGTCAGATATGAAACTGGCGGAACTCGACAACGCAATTCTATCACCCCATATCGCCGGTCTGACCGAAGAGGCCAGCGAACGCATGGCTGTGTCTTGTATCGAAAACGCTATGGGTGTCTTGGACGGCACGATTGACCTGAGGTTGATCGTCAACAAAGAAAAATTGAAATGATACAAAAACCAAAACTTTCGATCGGTTTGATCGGCTCTGGTTTTATGGGCAAAGCCCATGTCTTTGGCTTTGCCACTGCGCAAAAGGTCTTTGACCTGCCGGTTCAGATTGATCTGCACACGGTCGCTGATATCACCCATGAAGCCGCCGCACGGGCCGCGCATGATTTCGGTTTCCGCAACGCAACCGCCAATTGGCGCGAGATGTTGGCCAACGTCGAGATCGACGTGATCGATATCACCGCCCCAAATGCGCTGCATAAGGAAATGGCCCTTGAGGCCATTGCAGCGGGCAAGCATGTCTATTGCGAAAAGCCGCTGGCTCCACGCGCGAGTGATGCGGTTGAAATGGCGGATGCCGCAGAAGCGGCTGGCCTCAAAACACAAGTTGGGTTCAACTATCTTTGTAACCCAATGTTCGAACTGGCGCGCGAAATGATTGCAAATGGCGAACTCGGCGAAATCCGGGGCTATCGCGGGCTACATGCCGAGGATTACATGGCCGATGCCAATGCGCTTTATACGTTTCGCCACGATCCTGCAGGTGGTGGTGCATTCGCGGATTTGGGCAGCCACGCCCTCGCGACCGCAGAATTCCTTCTGGGTCCGATTGCACGGGTCATGGGCGATTGTGTAACCGCGATTGGCAAGCGGCCCGATGGCAGCGGTGGTCAAAGACGAATAGAGGTCGACGACATTGGGCGCGCCTTTTTGCGGTTCGAAAACGGTGCCAGCGGGTCCGTCGAAGGCAATTGGCTCGCCACCGGGCGCAAAATGCAGCATGATTTTGAGGTTTTCGGCTCAAAGGGGGCATTGTGCTTTAGCCAGGAGCGGTTCAACGAACTGCACTTTTATTCAACTGAAGATGCAGCCGGTCGTCGCGGGTTTCGTCGGATTGAAGCGGCGCCAGATCATGCACCCTACGGCTATTTTTGCGTGGCTCCAGGACATCAGATCGGCTTTAACGACCTCAAGGCCATTGAAGTCGCCGGTTATGTGCGGGCGGTCACCCAACATCAAGCAGAGCCTTTTTCTTTCCGAAAAGGCGCGCGCATTCAACACCTTGTTGAATGTATTCAGAGGTCTTCGATGTCCGAATGTTGGGTCGATATTCGATCCTAAAGAAACCCCTGATTGGATGCTCTAGATGTCGCAAGCAACGCCGCCCGAGGATTATGAAAGTCTCATCCGTTTAATCTATGATCGTCATGACGATATGAGCAAAACGCATCAGAAAATCGCGGTGTATCTGACACAAGCCCCCAATGATGTCGCTGTCCGGTCCGTTAATGCGATTGCAGAAAGCTGTGGGATTCACGCATCCAGTTTCGTACGGTTTGCCCAGTCTCTGGGCTATAATGGGTTCAAAAGCCTTCAGGTCTTGTTTCAACAGCGCCTCGCGACAGCGGCCCCCGGATTCGAAGCCCGGGTGCACGCGCTCAAACAAGAACTGATCGCGCGCGATGACCTTTCGGAGGCTGAATTGTTGCGTGATATCGTCGTCAGCGATGCGGCTTCTGTGCAAAGCCTGCTGGATGAAATTGACCCCAATGATTTGGCCAAAGCCGCCAGGATCATTGGCAAGGCCGACTCAGTGTTTCTGCTCGGTCAAATGCGATCTGCGCCATTGGTCGAACTGATCCGTTATCTTTTGACGATGGTCGGCAAGAAATGCATCATGCTCGATCCCAGCGGGGGCCTTGCCACACATATGGCACGAACGATGGGACCCAAAGATGCCCTGCTTGCTGTGTCATTTCGGTTTTACGCAAAGGAAGTTGTTTCAATTGTCGAAAAAGTCGCTGCACAAGGTCAGGGTATTGTCGCAGTGTCAGACAGCGCGTTATCTCCGTTGGCCAAATCGGCACATGTTCTGCTTACGGCACAAGAGCACCCCGGTCCTCTGTCACGGTCCATCACTGCGCCTATTTGCTTGGCGCAGGCCATCGCTTTGGCCGTTGCCGCGCATCTGCAAAACGGTCGAAAAGCGCCTAATATTCCGTCGGTAACGGGTCAGATGAATTAACAAACACTTTGTCTAAAATGATCCGGGACAGTTCCACAAGTTTATGATTTTGTTTCGTAAACCGTGGAATATAATTTGGTTGAACCGCGAATTGCGGTCATTGACGAGGGTGCCGCGCTGCCTTTGTCGCTTTTGTCAAGCCGCGCCTGCTGATCGTTGTCGGCTGTCACAACACTGCGTCTGGCTTGCAATTTGGATTGTGTGGGGTTTGCGAGTTGTGAATGATGTGTTTCAAGATATTCGGGCGGCCGTGTGTTGGCCGCACCCTGGTCATCAGCGCTGCGAGTGGGTTTTGAAAAATACCATTTACAAGGTCTGAGCGGTCGGGCCGTTGCGGAGCGTCTAAAGCTGTCAGCTGCAACCGCAATGAGGTGAAAACGTAAGCGGCATCAGACTGGCGCAATGGCGGCCAGGCCCCGCGGCCACTGACGGTGTCACACATGCGGCCACCCCCGGATTCTTTTCACACTTCAGGACTCCTGATCCAACCGTCCCTGATCTGTTCGTCGAACACTTCAGGAATTCGTTCTTTGATCTCTGCTATCAGGGGCCGTATGGCTTCCCAAGCTTCGGTAGACAGCTTATTTACTTCATTGATCTCATCTTGGTGGTGTGGGGCTACATTCATTTCATCGAACTGGTTGGCTGGAATGACGGAACGCAGCATCACAGATCCAAACTGCTCGAGTGAACCGTGCAGTCCAAAATAGTCGACAAAGGCCTTCAGACGCTCGAAGAAGTCTAAGTATTTTTTCTGGACCCGCTTGTCCTGAAAATGTGCTTTTCCGTCCTTAGTGTCGCTGACCAACATCGACGCTTCGCGCGCAAACCTGGGGTCGATGCCACGGTGGTAATCGTGATCTTTCAAAAGCACTCGGAAAATCCAAGTTTCATACGCAACAATCTCTCGGCCAAACCGGATATCATTTGGCGTAGATGCACGATAAATAACCTCTTCGCTCCGTTTAAATTCGGTAAATATCCAGACGACCACCGCCACACCAAAAGCGAAAAGCGGTTCAGGCTCAAACTTCCACGTCCCGCCGGGCCACAAGAGCCACACCAGACTTGCAATGGCTGAGAGGCCCGCGCCGATCCGTGCGAATGTCTGATAGTATCTGCCCACAGTATCTGCCCACAAAAGATAACACGATTTCGCTTAATGCACTTTGAGCCGCCCCGGTTTTGCCGGACCGTGTTGATTAAATTCTAGGCTTCGTTTTCGGTTGCTTTCAAGGTTTGATAGCAGGTCTGCTCAGATTTCTGCGGCGTAAGATCGTCGATTTGGGCGTGTCTGCCTTTGGTATTGTGCCCATTTACCCACGCAAGGGGCCCGCAATTGATCTGTCGTCCGGGTATGGCAGAGACGTGTCAGGGGGGCGCAATCGGGTTTGTCCGCGCACAATCCGCAGGAGTCCAAAGGCTTGCCTCAGCCGTTCGACCTTGCAGCACGCGATGTCTACGTGTTCCGGCCCATCGCATGCCAGATCTTAGGCAAATCATAGCGCTTGCCGCTGGTATACGCTGAGCGCTGGTCTCCAAACGACCGAATGCCGCATTCACGCAGCTCGGCAGATGAGACGGGGGTTTGTTTTCTTCTTGTCATAAGGTTCCCTTGAGGAAAATCCGGAAAATCTGCCGTTTCCGGCGGGACCTTGGATGATTTGGGCATCGATTGAAGGAGGCCCCGCCGAGGCCGAAACGGGCTGCCATTCGCGGTCGTTGTGACGCGATGAAGAAAAAGGTCACACGGCGCGCGCAGTTTCTGGCGCAGATGGTTGCGGTGGTTCACCGGGGACGGCCGCAAGCGCTGATCGAGCCGCACCACCCTAAGGTTGGGCCAAAAGGTGGGCGCCCGCCGATGCCGCTGGCGACGGCGCTTCGCATGTACGTCCCGCCGAATTGGTACGCCCTGAGTGATCCGATGACCGAAGACAAGCTGTATGACGGTAAAGCCATGCGTCG
>JBELMC010000041.1:0-25851 GCA_042096155.1 Dinoroseobacter sp. | reverse complement strand
CGAACCCGCGTCATTAGCTTGGAAGGCTAAGGTCTTACCACTACACAACGCCCGCACCGTTATGGGCGTATTTCATAGCCTTTCTGGGGTCAAGCGTCGAGCCGCATCATTCACAAATATAAAGGCACTAATACCTCCGGGAACATCTTCTTTTCTGGTCTGGTCTGGCGGTGGCGGCTGGGCCTGTCTGTCGATCCGGAATCGACGCGCGTCCCTTCAATTTCGCGACAGTCTTGGGGATGATCCTATACCGCCCAGCCGAAACCCGCAGACTCTCTTGACTAATTTGTAAGGCTCGACGACGTGCCGCTCGCACCAAAGAGTTCATCGAAACGTTCCAGATCTCAATGGGGGGGGCTATTGCCGCGTGCCGTTTCCGGCAAAGGCGATTGTCTTTGTTGCTGGCATCGCCCTTGAGTCCCGTCCCGTCGCAATCATTCTTGCACCGATCTTTGCGCGCGCTGGGATCGATCCGATCCAGTTTGCCGTTGGCGTCTTGGTGGGCGCGTCGATCTGGTTTATCACGCCCCCTTGCCGACCCTTCTCGATGTCGCATCCGGCGTCACTGGTGTCCCCGACTTTGGACTGCTGCGATAGTCGGACATCGGCAAGTCTGGGGCCTTCTCGATCAAAGCGCGCCTGCCTGCACTCTGCCACCTTGACAGATAAAGCGCCTGCGCCGCATCGAACGGGCGGCCGCAGGCGGCTTGGCCGGACGCTGATGCCGAATCCGGTTGGGGTTTGGTCCAGCCTCTGGGAATATGTCTGCTGGCCAAACGGCACGCGGCGTCAGAACATGTTCGGACAAAAGATTTTATCTTGTTTAGAAGTCCATGGCGTCCAGCGTATGTTCGAGCCCACGCACGATATGTTGCTCAAGTAATTTTGCGGCGCCCTCCGCATCGCGTTCAAGGGCCGCCTCGAACATGGCCCGGTGCTCGCCCACCGCCTCTGCGCCGCGATACGTCAAGACCAGCATTTGGTACCGAAGGTATTTGTCATAAATCGTCGCATGCAAATCCAGCAAATTATGCGAGTTGCAATCACGGATCAGCGCAAGATGGAACATCCAATCGCACCGTTTCCAGGTCTCTTTTTCGGATGTTTCGCCGCTAAGAAGACGTTTTTCCATGATGTGCAGTTTGTGATGTGCGGAAACCAGATCGCCTTCCCAGTCGGTATCTCCATTACGGATTGAAACTTTAAGCGCATCGCATTCCAGCAGCACGCGCAAATGCGTGATCTCGATCAGATCGTCGCGAGAAACTGGGGTGACAAAAAAGCCCCGCTGTTCTTGAGCATCGACGAAGCCGTCACTGCTAAGCCTGTTGAGTGTTTCGCGCAATGTTGAAACACTGGCTTCATATCGGGTTTTGAGCGCCTCAAGCTTAAGCTTGAGGCCTGGCGCAAGAGCACCCGAAATAATGTCCCGCTTAATAGACTCGTAGGTGGAGGCACCAACGGTGTGAGGTGGTCTCGGCATCAATGTCTCATTGAAATTAGTGAGTTTCATCAAATCATTAGCATGAGATGTATTTTGCCTCAATCACCATTTCAAAAAAAGATTTTTAAAATATCATAGATTATTGCTTTCATCCGGTTGATTGTTAACATACATACGGGATGGGAGCGAATCTAAGACGACTGCAGACTCGATGGCTCGAAAGAGGAAACGCCAAAATATGTCTTTGCCTTTGATGACATTGGACCGACCTGGCGTCGGAACTGTCTTGCGCTTTGCAATCGTAGGCCTTGGACTTGTCGGACTTCGGCATGCGGATGCGATTGCATCCGTGGCGGGCGCTGAACTTGTTGCGGTGGTGGATCAAAGCGAGGCCGCACAACGCGCCGCTGCTTTGCGCGGCGTTCCCTGCTACACCAATCTTGCCGAGATGATCGCGAAGATTTCCCCGGATGGGATTATCCTGGCCACCCCAACTCAACTGCATGTTGAGCAGGCTTTGCAGGCCATTCAAGCAGGCATTCCGGTTCTTGTCGAAAAACCGATTGCGGATGAGGCGGACAGTGCGCGCACCCTGGTCGAAGCGGCGAAAGCGGCCGATGTCGCGGTGCTTGTTGGGCACCACCGCCGACACAATTCGATTATTCGTCAGGCTCATAGCATGATTGCAGAGGGCCGGATTGGCCAGGTTCGCGCGGTACATGCGACGTGCTGGTTCTACAAGCCCGATAGTTATTTTGAAGCCGCACCTTGGCGCAAGCACATCGGGGCCGGACCGATCTCGGTCAATCTGGTTCATGACATCGATCTTATTCGGCATCTGTGCGGTGAAATTATCAGCGTGCAGGCCCAGTCAACCAAGGCCGTGCGCGGGTACGAAAACGAAGACGTGGCATGCGCGTTGCTGACCTTCGACAATGGAGCTATTGGGACGATCAGCGTGTCAGACAGTATCGTCGCCCCATGGAGCTGGGAGATGACGTCAAAAGAATATCCGATCTATCCGGCAACATCGCAGTCAAGCTATATGATCGGCGGCAGTCACGGATCGCTTTCCGTCCCGGACCTGAGCCTGTGGACGCATAGCGGTGAGCGCGATTGGTGGAGTCCGATCTCCGCAACCAGCTCGCCGCGCAAAGCTTCAGATCCTTTGGTCAATCAAATCGCGCATTTTGTCGATGTTGTCGCCAATGGCGTTGCGCCGCTCGTGTCTGGGACAGAAGGCTTGCGCACACTGGCAGTCGTTAACGCAATTCAAACATCGGCCTCTACTGGAAAAACGATCCAGTTTGAGGTTGAATGACCGGCCAAATTTAGGGCCACATAAGACCGGGCGTTCTGATCAGCGCTCTAAACACCTTACAGGGAGAACCACTATGATCACCAAACTTACCCGCCGGGCCGCGCTCGGCTCTATCACAGCTGTTGGACTTGCGATGGGCGTTGCTGCCCCCGCGTTGGCTGACGGCCACAAAATGACCTTCACGCTGGCGACGTCCGGCTCTGAAACGGATCAGCGCTCTGTCGCGATGGCCGAAGTGTTTGCGCCAGCAGTGGCGGAATTTGCCGACTACCAGCCTGGTTACAATGGCACACTTTTTGCGCAAGGCACTGAACTTGAGGCGATCGCGCGTGGCAACCTGACCATGTCGATCGCGTCTGCGCAGGAACTGGCACAATTCTTCCCGGAGTTCTCGATCTTCGCAACAGGCTACGTACACCAGGATGCCGCGCATCAGGTCCGTGTCTTCAATGATCCGCTGATGGATCCGTTCAAACAAAAAGTTGAAGATGAACTTGGCGTGAAATTGCTGTCGGTGATGTATCTGGGCCGCCGCCATGTGAACCTGCGTCAAACCCGTGAAGAGCTGGACGTCCAGACGCCAGCAGACCTTGCGGGCGTTAACCTGCGTATGCCGGGTACAGACGCGTGGCAGTTCCTTGGTGCGGCTTTGGGCGCATCGCCAACACCACTGGCATTCTCAGAGGTTTACACCTCCTTGTCCACCGGTGCAGTCGACGGTCAGGACAACCCTCTGCCGACCGTTGTCGACCAGAAGTTCTATGAGGTGACAAAGCAGATCGCGCTGACCTCGCACTTGGTTGACCTCAACTACATCGCGTTCTCGCTTGAGACCTGGAACAGCCTGGATGCCGACCAACAGCTGACCGTGCAGCGTGCGGCGGATGCAGCGGCGGCGTATGGTCGCCTCAAGCAGCTTGACAAGGAAAACAACTTGGCTGACTTTATTCGCAGCCAAGGCGTTGAAATCTACACCCCTGACCTGGCAGCCTTCCGTGATCATGTTCAGGCTCAGTATGTCGGATCCGACGTGGCCGCAAGCTGGCCTGAGGGTGTACTTGATCGCGTCAACGCGTTAGGAAACTAATCCAAGTCGCAACCACGGGAGAACCAGACATGAATGCAATTTCAAAATGGTTCTTTCGTGGCACAGAATTTGTCGCCGCCATGGTTTTGGCGGCGATTTTCGTAACTTTCCTGATCCAGATTTTCAGCCGTTATGCTGCCAAAATCGCGTGGTTGATGCCGATCCCACCGATCTCCGACTGGATGGCGAGTTTGCAACCGATTGGCTGGACCGTGAACCTGATTTCACTTCTTTGGGTCTGGGTGGTTTTTTTCGGATGCGCGTTCATTGTGCGTGAGCGCGATCATGTGACATTCGATGTGCTCTATCTGGCATTGCCCAAAGCCGGCAGAATTGTACTTGCCTATCTAACAGCAATCGGAATGTTGGCGGGATTGTTATATGCGTTGCCTGCAATATGGGACGCCGTGTTCAACAACCGCCTGATGGACCTGAAGAAAATCCAAACTCTGCGATTGCCGATTTCGGGCGACCAAATTGCGATAAAGTGGCTGTTCGCGTCCGTTGTATTGCTGATGATCGTCACAATTCTGCGCTATACATGGCGACTTGTAACGATCGCGCGCGACGGACCGCCTGCTGCCGAGCTTGAAGATATCATTGCAGAAGTCACCGACACGGAGGCAAGCTCATGAGCCTCGAGCTGACATTGGGGTTGGTCGCGCTGTTTGGGATGGCGGCGATCGGCACACCCGTCGCCTTTGCCATTCTGCTTGGTGTGATCACGTATCTGGGGGTCGGTGGCCAAGACCTTGCCATAGCAGGCGAGACGATGGTGCAGCGACTGTTCGACGGTTTTCTTTTGCTCGCGGTGCCGTTGTTCATCGTGTCCGCCAATATCATGAATGCTGGATCCATTTCGGACCGATTGTTGAACTTCTGCATCGCGGTTGTTGGTCGGTTCCGTGGCGGTATGGGCCATGTGAATGTGGTCGCCTCGCTGATTTTTTCCGGGATGTCCGGTTCCGCGGTCGCCGATGCGGCTGGAATCGGCAAGATTATCATTGAAATGATGGTCAAGAGCGGCAAGTACACCCAAGGTTATGCGGCGGCGATCACCGCCGCGACCGCGACCATCGGGCCGATTATTCCCCCCTCAATCCCCATGGTCATTTACGCCTTGGTGTCTGGCGCATCGGTGAAAGATCTGTTTTTGGGCGGTATCATCCCGGGACTTTTGATGGGTCTCGTCCTGATGGGTATGAACACGCTGATTTCGTATCGCCGGAATTTCGGCGCCGAACAGCCCGTTCCTTTGCGCCAATTGCCAAGCCTGACCGTTCGGGCGACACCGGCACTTTTGATGCCGTTCATCTTGCTGTTTTGCCTGTATAGCGGCATCACCACCCCGACCGAAGCCGCAGCCATTGCCGCGCTTTACGCGCTTGTGATCGCGGCGGGTCTGTACCGCGCCATCAGCATCAAGAGCCTGTATCAGGTTTTTGTGGAAAGTGCGCGCGCCGCTGCTTCGGTTGGCCTGGTGATCGGGGCGTCAATGATCCTGACTTATGTGGTGGTTCAGGAGAACATCCCACAAGCGCTGTCGACGATGCTCTCGGGCTCCAACATCCATCCTCTGGTCTTCTTGATCCTGATCAACGTGCTGGTTCTGCTGCTGGGCTGTATTTTGGATGCAACTGTGATCATCCTTGTCATCGTCCCGCTGTTTATTCCCACCACAGAAGCGCTTGGCATTGATCTGGTGCATTTCGGTGTGCTGATCGTGGTCAATTCGATGATCGGGCTAATCACCCCGCCCTATGGTATTTTGTTGTTTGTGATCAACGCAGTCACGGGGATTCCACTCAAAGAGGTGATCCGCGAGATCTGGGCGTTCCTTGGGGTGCTCATCGCCGCGCTGTTGGTGATGATTCTTGTGCCCGATCTCGTGCTCTGGCTGCCAAGGCTGTTCGGTTATCAGGGCTAGGTGTTTGTCGCGCCAGAATCGGCCCCGGGCAATCTGCATGAGAGGCTGACCGCCATTGCGCAAGCGGGCTTTGACCGGGCTGAGCGCAAATTTGACATCATGCAGCAGCTCGGCACAAATCGGGCGCTGAACAACAACAGCTTTCACACGCGCAGACGCAAGCGACATTCCGACAGTCGTCGCAATGTCCCCGACGAAAGATCTTATTGCGCACCGCACAGATCCCACACGATGGAATTGGGCGCGCTGCTTTCGCAATAGATCCGAAGGGGGCGATCTGAACGTCGGGCGCTTTGGGCATGGGGGTCTGGCAATAGGGTATAGCGGACCAAGCGCGCTGGACCTCTTCAATGACATGCCCGGCGGCGGCACGGACCCGAAAGACTATCGATTTTGCGAAATTCACCACCCGCGGTTTCTGGGCAAAGGCCTTGCAGCAAACAGAAGCTGCAAGAATCCCGGGCGGCTTGGCCAAGTCCAGCCGCCCGGGCTTTGGGGTCACCATCTTTTTTGAGAGCTTGGACCCGATTGTCAGCTTGAGGACACCCGATCCATGCAAACATGTCGATCACGTTGCATGAACGTCATCTGATGCTTCACACTTGTGAGAGCGTCACATCAAAATCAAATCTGTCCGGTTAGGCGATGGTTCCTAGTTCTATATCCAGATCCGCAACAATTTTCATATCGTCCTTATCCGCATCATCGAGGGGTTCAAGTCCGTAGATGGGGGCCAATTCCGGTATCGCCGCTAATGTCGCGGAAATTGTCACTACGGACGGAAGCACCACCAGGTCTGTCCATGCGAATGTGTCATCAACGTAGTTTGTACCATCTACCTTATTTTTGAAGACGAAAACGTCCTCAGCACCAATACTTTCAAAGGTAATGCTCTGCGAATCGCCATTTACGTCACGGGTGAAAGTGGCTTTGCTGTTGGCCAAATCCACTACGATATTGTAATCATTGATGCTCGCTCGCAGCTCGATTTTATCCCGAGCGCCATCCGCGTCGCCAAGGTCGACTGTCTTTTCGCCAGTCACATCGTCATTCATGCGGAAAATGTCTTGACCTGCGCCCAAGTTTACCGAAACATGGTCTGCCAAATAGGCTGAGTCCACAACGTTTTTGTGCGTCCAATCGATTTCATCTCCACCAGCATCGGCAATTAATGATTCAACCTTGCCTTGGTCCCAAACACCGTTCTGATTAACCAGCCCATAACGCCCGTTTTGCGTCAAGACGGCTTCCACATCCGTGAAGTTTATAATTACCCCCGTATCTTTATCCTCAACCCGCAGAACGTTTTTACCGTTAACAATATCTTGTGATATCGTATAAGCACTCAGGTCTTTTGCCAGTTTTAACATGTCGTTATCCCGGCCCAAACGACCGGGCCTGACTACGTCATCACCCATATCGACATTATATGTCCCCTCTTTTATCCCTCTTTTGTTGAAATGAAAAAGGTCGCTTCCAGCGCCGAGGTCTATACTATCACCTGTGCCTATTTGTTTGTTGAGTACATTAAGATTTGCCTTGTTGGCGTCATCCGCGTTGGTGCCGTCAAACTTTTTGCGACCCGACGTTTTTTTGCTTTGCTCCGCCTTGCCCTCAAGTTTTGCCGCAGTAACGAGCTGTTCAAAACGATCAGGCAGTGCCTTGTATATAAACATTATTCTAACCTTTCATTTTGTCATTATCAAATGAAGGTGTTCGCGCGCATACGCCTTCGATCACACAGATCTGCCATCACACTACCCCCGCGTGGACTGAAACTGAGAAATTCAGGAGCCGTCAAGAGGGATTGATACAATTTAAAATAATATAACTTGTTTTGCGACGCATTGTTCATGGCCTGAATACAATGGGGGATACATTGTACATGATTTTTGGACAATCCTGATGCCGCGAGAATGATGGGCGTCGCGTTTCAGTTTGCGGTGTGGTCACCAACCATTCTGTTGCACCATTTGACCGCTAAATTCGCGATTTTGCACAATGGAGGCCACAGCTTGGTTTGGGCGCCGCGCTCTGCCGTCGGCACAATCTGGCGGGCCGCCGTCCCGGCCCGCAGCCCGCGTTCAAGAGCAGGTGTTCTGTTACCGGCCAAACGCCTTGGCAGTGTGCGCCAAGACTATGACCATGGATTAAGAATGATCTTTGGCGCTGACACCCGACCCGCGCGCAAGTCTTGAAAGGCGTTAAACCCATCGTGTAGAGCGCGTGGCTCTGCCCAATCAAGCGCGCCAAGGCGTCCTGCAAAAATCGCATACGCGGTATCGCGAAAGTCTTCTTGGGTATAAGTATATGTTCCAACGAACGAGATTTCTTGCAAGGTGACGCGGCGCACATCAAGGCCGGGCGCCTCATCGCCCAAACCAACATGCACGATGACACCGCCGGGCTCGGCGATCTGCGACGCAGATGCGCGTGTCGCTCCAAAGCCAACCGCATCAATGACCAAAGGGGCAGAGCCCGTCACGGCGGCGACAACATTCTCACAGCACGTGTTGGTGAGATAGGCCCGCCTGGCCGCGTTTGGTTCAACAATCACAACGTCAGCGACATCCATTGCCTTCAGCGCAAGCGCTGCGGCAACCCCGATTGCGCCGCCACCGATCACCACCGCGCGGCGGTCCATAGCGGGATGCAGCGCCGCGAGCCCGAGCCGGACCGCATGCCAGCTGACGGCGAGCGGTTCTGCAAGCGCTGCGACATCCAAAGGCACATGCGCCGGAACCTCAATCAGATTGCTGAGCGGCATCGATATGAATTGGGCGAAAGCCCCTTCGCGCGGCGGCATCGATATGATTTGCCGATTTGGGCATAAGTTTTCACGACCTGCTTTGCATGCAGGGCAGGTCCCGCAGGACACAAGGGGGTTGACCGTTACGCGCATCCCGTCATGGGGGCCGCCCTGAATTGTTCCGGCGGCCTCATGTCCGAGGATCAAAGGCGCAGGACGACGTGAGTCGTGGCCGAGATAGGCATGCAAGTCTGATCCACAGATGCCCACGGACTCCACCCGGATCAGATGTTCGCCATCCTTGGGGGTCGGCTCCGGAACATCCCGATAGCCAAGTGTTTCCACGTCGTCATACACCAAAGCCTTCATTTTGCGGTAAATCCTCCGTCCACCATCAACACCTGTCCTGTAACATAAGCGGACGCGTCTGAACTCAAGAAAATTACCGGGCCGTCAATGTCTTCGAGACGGCCATTGCGCGCCAAGCACGTCTGGGCGGCGTTACGCTCTGCACGCTCTTGGTCTCCAAAGACCGCAGCTGTCAGTTCCGTTGGAAAAAACCCAGGTCCTATAGCGTTGACATTGATGCCATGGGGCGACCAGGCTTCGGCCATGGCACGGGTCAATTGCCCGATCCCGCCTTTGGTGGCCCCATATGCGATGCCACCGGGAAATGCGCGGGTTGTTTGCAGGGATGCAAAATTGATGATGCGCCCCCATCTTTTGGCCTTCATGGCTGGCACCAGGGCCTGACTCAGAAAGAACGGCGTGCTTAGGTTCAGCGCCACCGTCTGATCCCATCCCTCAGACGTCACATCATCTGCGGTCTGGCGCATGTTGACGCCCGCGGCATGCAAGACAATATCAGGTGCTCCAAAAGGGGTGGAAATCTGTGCAACAAGCTGGTCCAGGCCGGTCCGATCCGCAACATCGGCAGCCACACCTGCGGCGCCAGATCCGACCTCGTCGCACAGGCTTTCAAGCGCATCAGCCCGTCGGGCCACACCAACGACTTGTGCGCCAGCGCGCGAAAGGGCAAGGGCGGCGCGCCGACCCAGACCCGAGCTGGCGCCCGTAATACAAGCGACTTTTCCGCTTAGATCAAAAAGCGCAGTTTCATCAAACATTGGCATCGAGACCGAGTGTGAGTTTCGTCCAGGATGCCGGTATTGGTATCCGAAAGGCCTGTGGGCTCATAAAACTTACCTATTTATAAATATCAGGCAAGAGGGTCGTCGATACTGCGGGCACGTAAGCGATGAACAGCACAATAACAAACATACTCAGAACAAACGGCACAGCCCGCGCGGCAATCTTGAGGATCGATTCACCCGTGATGCCCGATACCACAAACAGGTTGAGCCCAAGCGGCGGGGTGATAAAGCCCACGCCCAAAGCGGTGATCATCATGACACAAAACTGTATTTCATTCATGCCGATATTTTCGGCCAGCGGTTGCAAGATCGGCGCAAGAATGACGATGTTCGGAGTTGTTTCCATAACGCAGCCAGCGGCGATCAGAATGCCGATCATCAGAAGGATCAAAAGCCACGGCTCTTGGGTCAGATTTGTGGCGGACGCGACAAATCCTTGCGGCACACCCATGATGGCAAGCGCCTCTGCAAGTGGTGCAGAGAACGCGATGATCGGCAAGATAACACCGTTCACCTTGGCCGAGCTCAGCAACATCGCAGGGAAGTCAGCGAACTGTAATGTGCCAAGCAGAAAGCCCATCGCGATGGTGACGACGACGGCCAATGCACCTGCCTCTGTCGGGGTCAAGCGGCCCGAAAAAATGCCATAAAAGATAATGCCGGGAACGATAAAGGCATACCAGCCGGTTTTGAGTGATCTCCACAGATTGCTGAGCCATTCTCCCAGCGTCAAATTTCCGCCGCCTTCGTACGTATAGATGCGGTTGACCACCAGGTTGGTGATCAGAATGGCAAAAAGGATGCATAAGCCAGGTATCAGCGCCGCAAGAAACAGCGTGGAAGCCGATATTCCGAGTACGAGGCCGATAATAATATAGGCGATCGAAGGAGGAATGAGGATGCCCGTACAAGCACCTGCGGCCACGAGCGCACAAGCATAGGGACGGGGATATCCCGCTTCGACCAAACGCGCGATTGTCATCCGTCCGACAGCAGCAGCGCCAGCGGCATCCGAACCCGAAATCGCTGCGAACATACCGCATACAAGTACCGTCGCCGAGCCAAAGCCGCCCTTGGTGAAGCAGGTCAAAGCTTCGGCCACATCCAGGAACTTACGTGACAGACCCGTGCGCACCAACACGTCGCCCGTCAGAATGAAAAGTGGGATAGCCGTCAGCGCGAAAGCGTCGATCCCAGAGAACAGTCTCTCTCCAACCAGGCTGAGCGGCAGGTCACCCGACATCAGCAACATCAAAATCGCAGCTGATCCGATCGCCGCCCAAACAGGAACAGCCATCGCGACCAGAAAGACAAAAATCAAAACGGGAACATAGAAATCCCAACCGAGCTCAACCGTCTGTGCGGCAATATTCCAAAGCATTGCAGTGCCCCTTAATCAAACAAGGTGTCACCCTCATAGACAGGCGTGCCCGTCTTGAGGCAGGTCAAGTCACGGCGAAGCGACTGCAGCAGGCGCCAGATCATCAGGCTGAACCCGGCAGGAACAGCCATCAAGAACCACACTTGCGAGATCCGTAACCCGTGTGTCACGGACCCGAATTTAAACGAAACATGCACAGCTTCCATGGACCAATACAGCGCAATCCCGGCCACGATGATCATGATAACATCGCCAAACATATACATCAGGGCCTTGGGCCGTGGTCCGAGGTAGTGCATAATCACGTCAATGCGGATATGTGCGCGCTCTTTCACGGCCGCCGCGGCCCCGATCCAAGCGAGATAAATGAATGAATAGCGAACGATCTCTTCTCCCCAAATGGACGAATAGGCGAAGATCTCGCGGCGCAACACTTCGACCGCCATGGTGATGACAAGCATCACATAGAAGGACAAAAGCAGCCAACGTTCAGCGTTTTGATCAAGTTTGCGCAGAAATTTCATGTCTGGTCAGGCCCCAATCGGTGTCCATAAAAAAGACGACGCGAAAACGCGGCGACTTTGGATCATGGCGAGAAACAGGTGAAGGCGGGCACTCGGTCTCCGAGTGCCCGCGCCCGACTTTATGCGTCGTGGACGTAGTACTTGCCCTGAGTGCCCGCGGCCTCTTCCATTTTGGCGAAGGCATCCATGGACCCAGCGAGTTCGACTTTGAACTCGTCCCATTCGGAGCGCTGGTATCCGCCAGCGGCTTTCCACTCTGCCAACTGGTCGTCGCTGAGGCTGTGGAATTGAACGCCGGCCTTGGCCAGCTCGGCCATGGCGTGAGAGCGCGCAGATGGCACTTTCGCCAGGTTCTGGTGGCCGGTCATCTCAGAGGCCCACATGATGCCGTCTTGAACATCGGCCGGCATCGAGCTGAACCATTCCAAGTTACAAGAATACACCTGCGAATCTGGCACCGCTTGGGTGAAGGTCACATGCGAAAGCATGTCTTTAAAGCCAAACACGAACAGCGCGCCGACGGATGGGTCAAGCGCGTCGGCCACACCTTGCTGGATCGCGGATGGTGTTTCGCCCCAAGCAACCGGTGTTGGGTTTGCACCCACCATGCGGTAATACTGCTGCAGCATCGCCGAACCTGGAACGCGGAATTTAACACCCGCCAAGTCAGAAGGCGTGATGACAGCGCCAGCACCACCTTTGCGAACGGCCACAACGCGTGGATCGATATTGATATAAAACAGCGGCTTGAAGCCGTTTTCTTCAATCTTCGGCGTGACATTCGTGTTCCAGAAATCAGATGTCACAAGGTTTGTGAACCGCTGATTGGAGCCGCAGAGATAGGGCATATTGATCAGGTCAACGGTCGACGCAAATGGCGCAAAGTTGGACAACGAATGCTGTGCGGCCTGAATTGTGCCCCCTTGTACGGCGGACACCAGAGCGCCGCCTGCGCCAAGCTGACCACCGGGGGCGAGCTTGACATAAACTTTTCCATTGGTTGCGTTCTGGATGTTCTCTTTCAAGTCCAGCTGCATGATCGGATAGCTGCGCGACGCGCCCAGCACGTAAGCTGTGGCGATCGTCATCGTGTGTTCTGCTGCGGCCTCGCGTTCACGCTCTTCATTGGCGGACTGGGCTGCGGCCTCAGTCGACCAAAGTGCGCCAGACGCACCAGCAACAAGTGCCGCTGTGAAGCCTGTGGTCGATGCAACCTTCAGGAAATTCCGGCGCTCGGCCGATTCAAGTTCTTTGCGTTCTTGGATATCCATTCGGATTTCCTCCCTTTGGAATATTTAGCGGTCGTCGTTCTGGGAACGATCAGCTTCTTTCTTGAGTATCGCGACAACAAAAAGAGCCGACGCGAAAGACAGAACCAGCATTTCTCCCACGTCCCCAAGGAATGCGCTGTCCGCAAACGCCCCTAGCGCGACGTTTAAAAAAAACACCGCAAAAACGATAAACGAGCTGATGAGAAGCATTGGAGCCTCCAGATAACTGGTCCTGATTCCTGTGTAAGGGCTTACATGGGAATCATGCAAGTCCTTTCACCTTTTTTTATATAGAAAAAATTTAAATTTCCCCTATTATCAACGGGTCATGGCAAATTGGATCTTCAGAAAGCGTTTCCGCAATGCCCTACAATCCAACACTTGATGATGTTGCGCGTGCAGCTGGGGTTTCGACAGCGACCGTATCGCGCTGTCTGAACAAAAAACCCAAAGTGTCAGATTCGACACGTGCGCGTGTCATGAAAGCCATTAGCGAGCTCGGCTACACGCCAAATTTTTATGCGCAAGCCATGGCGGCAAAGCGATCCTTCACGATTGGTGCTATCATCCCGACGATGGAGAACGCCATCTTTGCCAGAGGGTTGCAATCCTTTCAGGAGACATTGCACAGCCTTGGTTACAACTTACAGGTTTCAAGCAGCGCTTATCAACCGGCGCTTGAAGCAGAACAAATCCGGGCCCTTGTCGGACGCGGCGTCGATGGGCTGTTGCTGATCGGATATGAACGCGCGCAAGAAATCTACGATTTTCTAGAATATCGTGGCATCCCCACAATGCTGGCGTGGACGTCCCATCCAGACCGGGCCTCCGTGGGCTTTGACAATTGCGCCGCAATGCGAAGTCTCGCGGATAAAGTGTTTTCGATGGGGCACACAAAACTTGGTGTGATTTCTGGGATTATCGAAGGCAATGACCGTGCAGAGGGGCGGCTGCGCGGCATTCTGGAAAGCGCTGAAGCACACGGGCTGGATACACGCCAACTGCCAATTATCGAGACCGCATACGAGATCGAAAATGGCGCCGCTGCCTTTGAAACGCTTATGCGCGCTGACGAAAAGCCAACGGTCGTCATGTGTGCCAATGATGTGCTGGCCGCCGGGGCAATCAGTGGCGCCAGAAAACTTGGGCTATCTATCCCCGAGGACATCTCCATCACTGGTTTCGACGATATTGAATTGGCCAAAGTTTTACAACCGCAGCTGACAACCGTGCACGTTCCCCACCGCGAGATGGGCCGCGTGGCTGCGCAAGAATTGGTCAACATGATCGCGAAAAGAAGCACAGGCATGCAAAGGCAACTTGATGTATCAATTGTCAATCGAGGCTCCTTGCGAAAAATCTAACAAACAAAACAAATTTGGTTTCGGTTTGGGCGGCTTTGTACCGGCTTGACCAGTCGGTCATCAAAACAGGACATCTCGTAAGTCCCCAACACGACCGAAGGAGCTTGTCAGCCGATCGCTTGCCGCGGGTCAAAGCCGCCCGATCAAGATCAGGCGGCTGATCGCAGTCGCCCGCGGGCGCAAGGTCATATTTCGATTTGTGCGGATTGCACACAGTGGCAGGCTCTTTGTTCAGGCTTCAAGCTGACAGGGGCGATCTTAACCCGCCACCGGAATTTGTATCAAAATCATCGCCCCTCACCCCCCACCGAATGTCGTTTGAAAAGTCCAATTTGGAAGATCAAATCGCCGCAAAAATCTGCCAATATCGGTGTTGCTTCAGCAGGCGCGCTTGATGTGCTTATTGCGACACTTGAAAGCAGGAAGAGATAAAATTCGTCACCAAAGCCGCGAAAAACATGCTATATCAATTATAGGACGATATTGATTGGGACGATGGTCCAACAGCCTTTCAAAATGAGAGACCGCAACCATTCGCGTGAGACTTCGAAAACATGCCATTTCTCTACCTCTATCATTCGGATGACTTTGTTGAGGGGAAAAGTCCGCCTGAGGAAGCGGGCACAGCGGCCGACGGATCGCCCCCGTTCAAGCTGCAACTCAAGACCGACGCAACGCCAACCTTGATCGAACTCACCGATGATGAGGCTGTTTTTGATGAAGTGGATTCCAATCAGGTCCTCACAAATGCTGTAAGCTTGAATGGCGTCACTTATGATGCGGGAACCACAGTTTACTCTTCTTATGATTTAATCAATTCAGACAACAACCACAAAGTAACAGGTGTCCATTTCGGCGGTGACGGCTTCGACCAAGGACCAGTTCAAGGTTTGATTTCGACCATAGAACTGGAACCGGGGACCGACTATACGTTTGATACAGAACGCACATCGCACGAGGAAGATAATCAATATTCCCAATATTTTGCATGCTTCTTACGCGGCACATTGATCGATACAGATACCGATGACAAATCTGTTGAGGCACTCCAGACCGGGGACCTGGTAAGAACGGTTGACGGGCAATTTCGGCCCCTCAGGCTCAAACTCCAACAGAAGATTTGTGGTGAAGAACTGAGCAGAAATCCGCAACGCTACCCAATTCGAATTGGTCAAGGAAGCTTGGGACCCCACCTGTCCAAACGCGACCTTTGGGTTTCGCGCCAACATCGCATGCTGGTGCGATCAAAAATCGTCGAACGGATGTTCGGAACAACCGAAGCCCTTATTCCAGCGATAAAGCTTATCGAACTGCCGGGGATTTTTGTTGACGGCGAGATCGACGAGGTCGAATATTTTCACCTTCTGTTTGATCAACATGAGGTGATCTATGCCGAGGGGACCCCAAGCGAGAGCTTTTTCACAAGCTCAGAAGCGCTGAAATCAATCAGTCCAGAAGCTCGTCTTGAAATCTTTAGCATTTTTCCAGAAATCGCGAATTTAGACTATACCGCTCGACCTGCCCGATTGATCCCAACCGGACAAACCCAAAAACAGCTCATCAAGCGGCATCTGAAAAACAGCAAACCTTGCATCAGTTTGAACCATGCTCCGCAGGCACGACCAGTGTGAATTTTTGCACCTTATGTGCTTTGGACTGTTGACGCCGCCCGCCAGATCGCGGTGATGGAGCTTGTGGTCCAAAAGGACACGCAAAGATCGTGTCGCGCTTCAAAGCTGGTGCGAAACATTTGTGTTTTGTCACGGATGGACACGGATCACGGGGTTGGGCTGGTCGTATTTTTGTCCTCATCCGGGGTGGTCAACGTGGACCATGTGTTGTCGCGCCCAGGGTCTGGTGGCGTTTGACAGGCCCGCCTGTGAATATGCACCTTGGCGATAAAGTTTGCCGAAATTGGTGCTGTGACGAACAAGAACGCCAGGATCAGCAGCTCATGGAGCGATGGATTTCCGATTGCAAAAGACTGTGAAATCGAAGCGATCAGCAGCATGCCGATCCCCACTGTCCCAACTTTGGTGGGCGCATGCAATCGCGTCATCGGTTCGTTGAATTTCAGCAACCCGATCACCCCAACCAGCACAAAGCCCGATCCGATGATCAGCGACAGACCTGCAATATAGGTGCCAATGATCTGAACAGTCATTCGATGATGTTCCCTCGCAAAATGAACCGTGCCAATGCCACGGTGGACACGAACCCGAGCATCGCAATCAGCAATGCGATTTCAAAATAGATCTGCACGCCCTGGTGGATCCCCAGCACAACCACCAATCCCAGCGCGTTGATCACCATGGTGTCAAGCGCGAGGATACGGTCACCGGAGGTTGGCCCCAAAACCAGCCGGACCATCGACAAAACCTGCCCCAGCGCCAGGGATACAAAAGCGATCGCCAAAGCCAGGTTCAGCAGCTGTGTTGCAAGTATCATGAAAAAATCTCCAACAGGCGGGCCTCATACCGGGTCTTTATATCATCGCGCACCCTGTCGGGATCATCGGTGTGCAGCACATGCACAAGCAAAGAGTTTCCGTGATCTGACAAATCGGCAGAGACAGTTCCAGGGGTCAGTGTAATCGTACCTGCCAGCATGGTGATTGCTTCAGGTGCACGCAGGTTCAGCGGCACGACGATCCACGCAGGCTTCAGCTTGGCCGCAGGCACGCTGATGACAATCCATGCGACTTCGATATTGGCGCAAATAATATCCCAGATCACGATCACACCATAGCCGATCATCTTACCGGCTCGGAACCCTTTGGGCGTATCGGGCCACCAGATGGATGTGCCCCATGGGATCAAAATGCCAAGAATGAGACCGAACACTAGCATCCCAGCCGACATGTCGTTTTGCAACAGCATCCAGACAAGCGTCAGGATCAATGTCAAAAGAGGGTGCGGCAAAAGCCAGTTGAATGCGCGCGCCATGCTAGTGATCCCCCGATGTCTTGATGGCTTCGCTGAGCTTGCCCGGCGTGTCCACCACGGTTTCAATATAGGGCTGCGGTGCGAAAAGCTGGGCTGCAATACTGGCGGTATAGCTCTGCATTTGGCCGCCAAACATCGTATGCGCAGCCAGCAAGGCAATAAGCCCGCCGACAGCGACATAAGACATCGTGGCGGGAACCGCTGTGGGGGTATCCGCCTCCGACGCAACGCTTTGCGCTTTCCAGAACAAAACACTGCCCGCACGCGCAAATCCGACAATGCCAATCAAACTGGCTCCAAGCACAATGGCCCAGATCCAAACCATCAAGTCGCTTTGAGAGGCCGCATCCAGCACCAAAAGCTTTCCCAAGAAGCCCGACAAAGGCGGCAAACCTGCCATTGCGATTGCTGCGGCAAAGTACAAACCTGCCGTCATTGCGGCACCCGGGATTGGCGGTTGCGCCGTCAGACCCAAGTCACGGCGTCCGGTCCGCACCAGATCAGCAATCAAGAACAAGGCGGCCCCGGCGAGCGTCGAGTGGATGATATAATAAAGCGCCGCCGCAATCCCTGTCGGCGTAAATAGGGCGATCGAGACCAAGACCATGCCCATGGATCCGATAATGGAAAACGCGATCAACCTGTCAAACTTTTTTGCGGCCAACACGCCGGTCATTCCCACCAAAAGCGAGATCAGCGCAGCGGGCAACAACCATGTGTCGTGCAGACCGGCGGTGACCTCTAGATCAGGCGGAAAGACAAGCGTATAGACACGAATGATCGCGTACGCACCAACCTTGGTCATGATTGCGAACAACGCCGCGACTGGGGCGGGCGCCTCGGCATAGCTGGAGGGCAGCCAGAAATGAAGCGGCACCAGTGCCGCTTTGATTGCAAACACCAGCAGCAACAGCACAGACGCCAGACGAATACCAACCGTTTCTTCATCGGTGATCAACCTGACACGGTTGGCCAGGTCGGCCATATTCAGCGAGCCGGTCTCTGCATAGATTGCGCCCAAGGCGAACAGAAATAACGTCGATCCGATCAGATTGAACAAGACATATTGCACGCCGGCCCGCAGCCGTGCCGTCCCTCCTGCATGGATCATCAGTCCGTAAGAGGCGATCAAAAGCACTTCGAAAAAGACAAACAGATTAAACAGGTCGCCGGTCAAAAAGGCGCCTAAAATGCCCATCAATTGAAACTGGAACAAGGCATGAAAGTGCCGTCCTCGGCCATCCCAGCCTGAGCTGATGGAATAGATCAACACAAAAAAAGCCAAAACCACCGTCAGCAATCCCATCATGGTCGACAACTTGTCACCCACCAGGACGATCCCAAACGGCGCTGCCCAATCGCCCAATTGATAAAGCAGGATTGTACCGTCAGCAGCCGTCCAGGCCAGACCTGCAAACATCGCGATCTGCACCAGCACACTGGCGAGCGAAAAGACCCGCTGGATGCCAATGTGATATCGCGCCGCCAGCACGATAAATGGGGCCATCATTGCAGGAAGCACAATCGGGGCGATCAACCAATGGGTCATTATCTGCCCTCCGACATATCATCAGGCAGATCGTTTCGATCATCAATATGATCATCGTCAGAGCCCAGAAACGCTCCCAATCCAATCATCACCACCACAGCCGTCATGCCAAATGAAATGACAATCGCTGTCAGCACCAGCGCCTGTGGCAATGGATCGGTATAGCTCGTGGCTTCGTCACGCAGCACAGGCGGAGCGCCCACAACCACCCTGCCAGACGTAAACAAAAAGACATTCACAGCATATGTCAGCAGCGACATTCCCAAGATCACCGGAAAAGTCCGCAGGCGCAGCACAAGATAAATGCCCGCAGCGGTCATCACGCCGATCGCGGAGGCAAGCAGAAATTCCATCTCACACCCCCCCTTTCGGCTCTTGCCGGGAAGGATCAATATCCATCGGATGCGGGTTCTCGGTCGACTGGGCCCGGCGCGCCAGCCTCGAGAAGCTTTCCAAAGACAGCATCACCGCGCCTACGACCGATAGGAAAACCCCCAAATCAAACAAGGCCGCCGTGGCCAATTCAAATTTTTCGAACGGCGGAATACGGACATAGCCAAAGGCTGATGTCAGGAATGGTTTGCCGACGAACCACGATCCAATCCCGGTCAATCCTGCCACCAACACCCCGGCCCCAATGACACCATGATATGGGTATTTCAACCGCGCCGAGGCCCATGAGAAACCGCTCGCCATATATTGCATCACCACCCCGATCGATACGATCAGGCCCGCAATGAACCCACCGCCGGGTTCATTGTGACCGCTGAGGAAAATATAAAAACCGACCATCATGACCACGGGCATGATGCCCCGTGTCAAGACCACCATCATCATTGGATGCATGCCACCCGCGCGGGGCTGATCGGGGATGCGGTTCAGCAATTTTGCGGCCACAGGTCCACCCAAAAGCGCTTCGGTCAGCGCGTAAATCAGCAACGCCGCAATGCTCAGCACAATGATTTCACCAAAGGTATCAAAGCCACGGAAATCAACGAGAATGACATTGACCACATTCGTGCCTCCGCCGCCCTTGTAAGAATTGGCGAGGTGAAACTCTGAGATCGACGTCGCCACGGGATCGCGCAACAGATAGTGATAAGCCATTGCAAAGCTTGCAAGTCCGCCTGCGACAGCGACACCTACGTCGCGCACACGTCGTAAGATCGAGCTTTCGATTGGTGTCCGGTTTGGCAAGAAATTCAACGCCAGCAACATCAAAATGATCGTGACAACTTCGACTGTGAATTGTGTCATCGCCAGGTCTGGCGCGCTGAAAAACACAAAGCCAATTGACACCATCAGCCCAACAATCCCGATCAAGATCAGCGACAAAAACCGGTTGCGGTGCAAGAACACCATACCGATGGTCGCGGCCACCAACATGCCCCATCCCGCAACCAAAACAGGGTCCATGTTTTGCACTGCGTGGTTTGGTGTGCCGACTGTGCCAGTGCCCCAAGCGTAAGCCCCAGCGGCGATGATCGTGATCATGCCCACCGCTGCATAGCGTGAAAACGCGCCATTATGCACGGGCAGGATCAAGGCTTGCGCAAGTCGAACGACAGTTTCGACAATGGCCTCAAAGATGATTTTTGCTTCGGGGCGCGGCGTGTTTTCCCATAGTCTCAAAGCGGGTTTGAACAATGCGAGCAGCCACAATCCACCAATCACTGCGATAAGCGACATGTAAAGGGCGGGCACAAACCCATGCCATATTTTCAAATGTGCCGTGGGCAAGTCGGCCGTGCCGCCCAGCACCGCGGCCGTGATCAGTCGCACAAAGGGTTCCACCAAGAACGGCGCGGTGCCTATTGCGACAACAGGAACAATCAACAAGGCAGGCGGCAACCAAAGACCCGGGCCCGGATCATGAGGCTGTGCCGGATAATCGGCGCGAACCGGCCCCAAAAACACATGACCGATCAGCCGGAAACAATACGCCGCCGAAAACAAGGACCCAAAAGTCGCCAGCACTGGAACCAGCAATGGCGTATTGAACAAGACTGTGTGATTGGCCTCTTCGAGCATCATTTCTTTTGACAAAAAGCCATTGAGCAATGGGATACCGGCCATGGATAGCGCAGCAAGTGAAACGATTGTAAAAGTGATTGGCATCAGGGTGCGCAAGCCCCCCAGACGCTTGATGTCGCGGGTGTGGGCCTCATGGTCAATGATACCTGCCGACATAAACAAAGCCGCTTTGAACGTCGCATGGTTTAGAATGTGAAAGACGGCGGCCATGGCGCCAAAAGCTGTCCCCGTCCCCAAAAGCATCGTTACCAATCCCAGATGACTGACGGTTGAAAAAGCCAGCAGCGCTTTGAGGTCATGTTTGAACAGGGCGATCACCGCGCCCAAAACCATGGTGATCAATCCAATGGATGTGACAATCACAAACCACTCAGTTGTGCCAGACAAGACCGGCCACATCCGCGCCATCAAAAAAATCCCGGCCTTCACCATGGTGGCTGAGTGCAGATAGGCCGAAACCGGTGTAGGGGCCGCCATTGCGTGGGGCAGCCAGAAATGGAACGGGACCTGTGCAGATTTCGTAAAACACCCCATCAGGATCAAAACCAAGGCAGGTCTGTAAAGAGGGTCGGCCTGGATCAGCTCGCGATTTTGCAAAATGACGCTCAAATCATAACTGCCAACGATCTGACCCAAGATCAGCATGCCGGCGATCATCGCAAGTCCCCCCATGCCAGTGACGGTCAGCGCCATGCGCGCGCCTTGGCGTCCTTGCGGCAAATGCTTCCAATAGCCGATCAGAAGGAACGACGACAACGATGTAAGCTCCCAGAAAACCAACAAAAGCAGTATGTTATCTGACAAGACGATCCCTACCATCGCGCCTTGAAACAACAACAAATAGGTAAAGAATTCGCCCATATGATCCGCGCGGGTCAGATAGTGGCGCGCATAAGCAATGATCAAAAGGCCGATACCAAGGATCAAAAGAGCGAAGAAAAAGCCCAAACCGTCCAACATCAGCGTAACGTTCAGTCCAAGCGTTGGCATCCAGGCAATCCGCGCGACCACCACATCACCAGCGATGATGGCAGGAAGGTTGGTGAGCAGGCCAATAAAGGCCGCCAATGTGACGGTAAAGGTCACCCCCGCTGTCGCGGAACGTCCCGCGGCATTCATCAGGCCGGGCAGCAAAGCACCAAAGAAAGGCAATGCGACGATCAAGAAAAGAGACACGAGAACTCCTGCACGGTTGAATCCGCCTACTTGTGCCGAATTTTGCGGACGTTGCAAAATGAGAAATGATGTCTCGGGCAGTTTTCCGGGCAAAAACCAGATGTGCAACCACCGGTCAACCCACGCTCCACATCACAACCTGATACAATCTCTTGGAAAAGACCACATCAAACCAGACCCCAGCCCCAGTGTCCGTATCAATCGCGTTGAAATGGTTCCAGAAAATAGGACAGCCTGCGCAAGTGTATCCTGAGCCTTTGAGGGGATTGCGAAACACCAGACCTTTACAGAGGCATCTAAAGCGTTTTGCATTTGATCTGGGGCAGACCCTGCGGCTTTGAGAAAGTGCCAACACTCCTGGCGCACACGCCACGACGCAGAGAGCGCCGGTGTGAATACAAACCCGAATGCCATATGCCACACTGCGGGATGTCTGTTGACCCAACTGAAAACCGCAGACCGCTCCACGATGATATTGAGGGCCCATTTTGGTGAGCCATTTGCCAAAAGTGGACAGAGGCTGGCCCCGGACAGGTAAAAGACAAAGCCGTTTCCCGGCAATTTGTTTTTGCCAGAACCAGCCGCTTGCCTTTAGGCTTGGTTTTGCCATTTCGCGCATGTCGGCCTCTTGAAAAGGGCGGGGGCGCTAGGCTACCCCCATATGTATGGCGAAACTCTATTTTCATTACTCTACCATGAACGCGGGTAAATCCACGATCTTGCTGCAGGCGTCCTATAACTATGCCGAACGTGGGATGGACACCTATCTGCTGACCGCCAGTTTTGACGATCGGGCCGGACAGGGCAAAATTGGCAGCCGCATCGGCATCACCGCGGCCGCCGACACATTCAAACCCGACAGCGACATGTATCACATGATCGAGACACGACTGGCCCAAGGGCCCTGCGCTTGCGTCTTTCTGGATGAAGCACAGTTTTTGTCCGAAGCGCAGGTTTGGCAGCTCGCCCGGGCGGTTGATGACCTGGGCGTACCGGTCATGTGCTACGGATTGCGGGTCGATTTCCGGGGCAAGCTGTTTCCGGGATCGGCAACGCTTCTGGCGCTGGCCGATGAAATGCGCGAGCTGCGCACGATCTGTCACTGCGGGCGCAAGGCCACGATGGTGGTGCGAAAAGGCCGCGACGGAACGGCACAGTCGGAAGGCGACCAAATCCAAATTGGCGGCAATGACACCTATGTCAGTCTGTGTCGACGTCACTGGCGCGCCGAGATGGAAAACGACGAACACGCTCGGGCCAAATGAACCCAGTTATCGGCCAGGGATGGCCCCTCAAACCGGGTTGGGCAGCGCGCGCCCCTCGGACATGGCGATCACGTTGTCCAGGGCCATCCGACCCATCGCTTCGCGCACCTCCAGCGCCGCCGTGCCCAGATGCGGCAGCAAAACGACATTTTCCAGAGCCATCAGCGCATCGGGCACGTTGGGTTCAAACTCATAAACATCAAGCCCCGCTGCAGACAGAGCGCCCGTTTGCAAGGCGTGGATCAGTGCTGCCTCGTCGACGACGTCGCCGCGCGCGATATTGACGAACACGGCGTGCGATTGCAGGGCGGCGAAGGCCTCGGCATTCATCAGATGATACGTTGCGGCGCCGCCGGGCACGGCCACAATTGCCACGTCGCAGGCTGCCATCACCGCCGTGAGCGTATCGATCTGCCGGGCTGGGAACGCCAACGTTTTGGGCGAGCGGTTGTAGTAAACCACCTTCATGCCAAAGCCAAAATGACAGCGCTGTGCGATTGCCTGACCGATCCGCCCCATGCCTATGATACCGACCGTCTTGCCCGAGACATGCTGCCCCAGCATCTGGGTCGGTGTCCATCCGGTCCATTGGCCCGCACGCACCAGCCGCTCGCCCTCACCTGCGCGGCGCGCAGCCATCAGCATCAACGTTATTGCAAGATCAGCAGTGGCATCGGTGACAGCGCCGGGCGTGTTGGTCACCCAAACCCCAGCAGCCGCCGCAGCTTCTGTATCAATATGATTATAGCCTACCCCGAAATTGGCCAGGATCTTTGCCCGGATGGTTCCGGTCTGCGAAAACACATCGACCTTGAACGCATCCCCAAGCGTGGGCAGTACCGCATCATAGTCGCGCAACGCCGCCACACATTCAGCGTGATCCATCGGCAAAGAGGTGTCGCGCAGGGTCACATCATAGCGCGCCCGTGCGATTTGCATCACCCTATCGGGCAGGGCCCGAGAAATCAGCAACTTTTCCATCAATACATCCGAGCCCCTTCGGCGACCTCGCGATCCGGTGAAATCAGAGCAATCGCATCATCCGTATCCGGCACGCCCAACACCAAAACTTCGGACATGAACTTGCCAATTTGGCGCGGCGGAAAGTTCACCACCGCCATCACCTGACGTCCAATGACGGTGTCTGGCGTGTAGCGCTGGGTGATCTGCGCCGAGGTTTTCCGCTCGCCAATCTCGGGGCCAAAATCGATCCACATCTTTATGGCGGGGATGCGGGCTTCCGGATAGGCCTCGGCCCGCAATATCCGACCCACACGGATGTCGACTTTCAGAAAATCTTCAAACTGGATCTGGTCTGTCATGCGCGCAATTCCTGACTGCGCTCGGTGGCGGCTTTAACGGTCGCGCGCATCAGCGGCGCCAAACCCGTGGCGTCATCCATCAAAACCCGCAACCCGGCTTCGGTGGTGCCCGCCGGACTGGTGACGTTGACGCGCAATTGGCTGGGGGGCTCTGCTGCTTGCACCGCCAACGCACCCGCGCCTGCCACAGTGGCCTTGGCCAATTGCATCGCCATGTCGCGCGGCAATCCCTGCGCTTCGCCCGCAGCAGCCATCGTTTCGATCAAGTGAAACACATAGGCGGGGCCTGATCCAGACACGCCAGTGACGGCGTCCATTTGATCTTCGGATGACAAACGGACCACTTGGCCGATGGCGCTCAACAAGGTTTCCGCCAGATCCAGATGATCTGCTGTTGCAGCCTGATTGCCAATCATCGCTGTGATCCCCTGGCCAACAGCGGCCGGCGTGTTGGGCATTGCGCGGACAACAGGGGTGGTTGCACCAAAAACGCTCTCGAACACCTGAATCGGAGTGCCCGCTGCAACCGATAGGATCAGCGTCTGGCCACCGCCAAACCCGGTCACCGAAGGCAACGCATCGCCCATCATTTGCGGCTTTACCGCCAAAAGCGATACGGCAGGCTGTGCCGGGCTGACCTGGTTGAGATGAACCCCCGTGTCTTGCAGCCAGCGCGACGGTGCTGGATCTTGCACCCAAACCGATCCCACTGGAACCCCTTGGTTCAGCCAGCCCGCTAGCATGGCCGAGCCCATCTTACCACAGCCCAACATGTGCAGCCCGCGCTGCGCGATGATGTCCAAATCCATCTCAGACTCCCGAACCTGTTCAGGCGCGACCGTAAGCCTCGCTGATGGCCACTTGCAAGGCATCTTCGGGATCTCGCCCGGCCCATGCCACCAATTGGAAGGCCGGGTAGAACCGCTCGCAATTGGCAATGGCCGCCGTCAGCATCGTGTCAATTTGCCCAGACCCGGCTTGCGCGCCACCTGACAGCATCAATCCATAGCGAAAGACCATCAGGCGCTGGGGCTGCCAATAGGTAAACGCCCCCGACCACATCCGGTCATTGGTCAGATTCAAGGCATCATGCAGCGCGGATATACGATCCGACGGCGGCTCCATTTCAAAGGTACACACAAGCCGCAGCGTTTCGTCATAGGCCGACCACGCCAGCGTCAAGTCATAGACCCGCCACTGCCCTTCCACCGACATCGCAATTTGGTCATCGGCTATTCTATCGAATTCCCAAGCGTAATGTTCCGCGAGGGACTCAACAATATCTATCGGGTGGAGGTCATCTGACCCCAACATCTGCTCTAAATTCGACATGCCCGG
>JBELMC010000040.1:0-25962 GCA_042096155.1 Dinoroseobacter sp. | reverse complement strand
ACCGATACAAAAAGCGCCACAAGATCGAGAACAGCTTTGCCCGCCTCAAGGACTGGCGGCGGGTGGCGACACGCTACGACAGACGCCCGAAAGTGTTCCTCTCAGCCTGCGCTCTGGCAGCAGGGGTCATGTTCTGGCTATGAATCCTGACCCTAATCTGAACTTACACTGAGGGAGACTCCTGAACGTCTACAGACCCTAGCCGTTGGCTTCGCGAATCTTATCTGCAGCGTCTTTATCGAAGTTTACGCCGTTTTCAGACAATAACGTGTCCAGTTCGCCTGAAAGTGTCATCTCCGTAATGATATCGCAGCCGCCGACAAACTCGCCTTTGACATAAAGCTGCGGGATGGTTGGCCAGTCGCTATAGTCTTTTATGCCCTGACGCAGCGCCTCGTCGGCCAAAACGTTCACATCGGTAAAATCAATTGCCATGTAGTTCAGAACGCCGGCCACACGGGATGAAAACCCACATTGTGGCATCGACTTTGTTCCTTTCATAAACAAAACAACGTCATTGCTGGTAACAGTGTCTTTAATTTGGGTGGCCGCGTCAGTCATCAGCGTGTTCCTTGGAAATAGGCGCCATCGGCGCAATGAGATCAGTTTTATTCAGGCGCTTTGGTCGTCAGAGCCAAGGCGTGAAGCTCGCCCGCGGGACCGTCCATCTTACCCTTCAGGGCCGCATAAACAGCGCGCTGTTGTTGCACACGGTTCTTGCCACGGAAGCTTTCGTCAATGACCATTGCCGCGAAATGGGCCCCGTCATCGCCTTGGACCGTGATCTCAGCGTCGGGGAAGCTGTCGCGCAACAAGGCTTCGATGGTGGGCGCATCAATAGGCATAAGACGTATCCTAATTCTGTTTGTCTCAAACTAAGGCGACGCCTTCGCTGTGACAAGAGGGGGGCCGCGCGTGGCGGATCATCGTTTGGGTTGTTCTCGTCTGTCGGCGGATGTCTTGGTTCAATTTGGTCCGTGACCTTTTGCAAAATGATCTGCAAAAGCGGTGCGATATAGGGTTGAAAGTTCTGATAAGGGCGCAGAGCTGGCACCAAAGCGCACCTGATCACCACCAAATTTACCAACGGTTTCAAGGTGCAGGCCCGCATGACCGGCAGCAACCATCAGGGCCTCGGCCTTATCAAAGCTTGTTGCGATCAGATAACGCGCTTGATCTTCGCCAAATAAGGTTGCGGTGTCCGAAGCGTCCAGGGCGATGCCTGTGCCTGCGGCGTCGGACATTTCGAACGCGGCCAGGGCCAAGCCACCATCGGACAGATCGGTACAAGCCGAAATCAACTGGCGGTTTGCGCGGATGAAATTCCCATGGGCGGCCTCGGCGTCCAGATCGACGCTTGGCGCATCACCTTCGACGCGGTTGAACACTTCGGTCAAAAGGGCGGATTGGCCCAGGTGGCCGGTTGTTGCACCCAGCACAAGAGCGTAATCTCCGTCTCGGGCGGTATCGGCGATCAGTTGATCCGGGCGGGCGATTAAGCCCACCGCACCGATGGTTGGGGTGGGCAAAATACTTTTCCCATCGGTCTCGTTATACAACGACACATTCCCCGAAACGATCGGCATATCCAAAGCCGAACAGGCCTGGCCTATGCCGTCAAGTGCGCCGACAAGCTGACCCATAATATTGGGCTTTTCGGGGCTTCCGAAATTCAGATTATCTGTGGTGGCCAATGGCACAGCGCCAACAGCCGTAAGGTTGCGATAAGCCTCGGCCACCGCTTGTTTGCCACCTTCGACCGGATTGGCCAAAACATAACGCGGTGTGACGTCTGAGGTAAACGCGAGTGCTTTTTGCGTCGCGTGGACGCGGACAACGCCAGCGCCTAGGCCTGGTGCGCGGATGGTATCGGCCATTACCAGGTGGTCATATTGTTCCCATATCCAGGCTTTATGCGCGTGGTTGGGGCTGCTGATCAAGCTGCGAAGCCCGTCGATCGGATTGATTTCGGGGACGAATTCCAACGGCGCGGCTTGGGGGGTTGGGTCCCATGGGCGGTCGTATTCCGGGGCTGAGGACGCCAGCTTTGACAGCGGCAAGTCGGCCATGGTGTCGTCGTTCATGACGATCAGAAAACGATCCTCGGGGATGGTTTCACCAACAATGGCAAAATCAAGGTCCCATTTGTCGAACACCGCCTTTGCCTCGGCTTCTTTTGTTGGGTCAAGCACCATCAACATGCGTTCTTGGCTTTCTGACAGCATCATTTCATAGGCGGTCATCGCCGTCTCGCGGACCGGAACCTGTTCCAGATCAAGCCGGATTCCAAGGCCGCCTTTGTCGCCCATCTCAACGGCCGAACAGGTCAGGCCGGCGGCTCCCATGTCTTGGATTGAGACCACCGCTCCGGTTTGCATCAGCTCCAGGGTCGCCTCCATCAGGCGTTTTTCTGTAAACGGGTCGCCGACTTGGACCGTCGGGCGCTTGTCCTCGATGGTGTCGTCGAACTCGGCGCTGGCCATGGTGGCGCCCCCGACGCCGTCGCGTCCGGTTTTGGCGCCCAAATAGACGACAGGGCGGCCGACACCGGAGGCAGCTGAATAAAATATCTGATCCGCATCCGCGAGCCCTGCCGCAAATGCATTCACCAGGCAATTGCCGTTATACGCAGGATCAAATCGCACCTCGCCGCCTATATTAGGCACGCCAAAGCAATTGCCATAGCCGCCGATGCCTTCAACCACACCGTGGACAAGCTGGCGGGTTTTGGGGTGGTCCTTCTCGCCAAAACTCAGTGCGTTCATCGCCGCAATAGGGCGCGCGCCCATGGTGAACACATCTCTCAGAATGCCCCCGACGCCGGTGGCGGCGCCTTGGTAAGGCTCGATATAGGAAGGGTGGTTGTGGCTTTCCATTTTAAACACCAAGGCTTGGCCGTCGCCGATATCGATCACTCCTGCATTCTCGCCCGGGCCGCAAATCACCTGCGGGCCCGTGGTCGGCAATTTACGAAGCCATTTTTTGGAGGATTTGTAAGAACAATGTTCATTCCACATGGCTGAGAAAATCCCAAGTTCGGTGAAGCTTGGGGTGCGACCGATTATATCAAGAATACGTGCATATTCCGCTTCGTTGATCCCGTGAGCGGCAATCAATTCAGGTGTTATTTGCGGTTCGGTCACGGTTGTGATCCTTGTTCAACGCGTCGATGAGGGCTGTTTAGGGCAGGCCGAAGGCAAGGGGAAGGGCGCGACGGTGCCGCAGATGGATGAAACGCACCCACATGACGCCGCATTTCGCAAACCGGCTCCACCTGATTACGGTTTCTAAGCGGAAGATCCCACGGCGCTTGCGTACCCGTCTTTGCAGGGACTGATCATCTTGTGCCGGTTTTGGGCATTTCACCGTGTGAGCGAAAAGCTTGATGGTATTTTTGCCATAGGCCTTCATGACCGCGCCGCCGTGGCCGTTGTAAAGGCGACGGATGTCTCCAAAACCATGTTAAGAAGGGACTTTTCCCATATCTGCCGGGGTCCTCTGCTTGATCGACGCTGAGGGTCGACGCGCCCGATGTTGTGTGACTTGAGAATTGGCCCCACCGCAAAAAAAAGGCCGAGCGAACGCTCGGCCGGAGTCCAACAGGGAGTAGTGAGAGGGCATCTAAGCCCACACCCACATATAATATTTAGGTCGTGCCCTTTTTTTAATCAAGGAGGAAAATTTTAACCAGCGTCAAACCCGACATGCGCTGAGTGCATAGCGTTCTGCTATTTTTTTAGCCATCACGCATCCGGCGGCGGTAAGCGATGACCTCGTCAGTGACAAATTCACGGAACGCTTCGACGCGTTTGCTGGCACGTAGCTCTTCTGGATAGGCCAGAAATACCGGCACTTCGCTGCTTTCGACATCTGGTAGAATTCGTACCAATTCGGGAAAATCATCCATAAGGTAATCCGGCAAAACGCCGATCCCAAGCCCTGCGACCACAGACTGCAAGACACCAAAATAGTTGTTCACCGTCAACGAGCGTTGGATATCATGGCTCATCAGTTCGCGGATCAAAACTGCGCCGGAATTGACTTGAAAACTGTCAGAGTTCTGACAAATCAAACGGTGATGTTTGAGGTCGGGCAGGTCTTCCGGCTTGCCATTTTTCTCTAAATAGCTGGGGGTCGCATAGAGACGCATCCGGACACTCATCAGCTTCTTTCTGATCAAGTCGGCTTGGCTGGGTTCTTTCATGCGAATCGCGACGTCGGCTTCGCGCATGGGCAAATCGAGGACCCGCTCTTCCAGCATCAGATCAACGTTCAGCTCGGGATATTTATCGTAAAGATGCGACAAGCGTGGCGCCAGCCATAGGGATCCAAAGCCAATTGTGGTTGTCACCCGGATATGGCCAAAGACTTCCTCTTCGCTGTCGCGTATTCTTGCGCTGGCGGTGTCCAGCCGCTTGGACATTGCCTGAGTTGCGTCGAACAACAGCTCACCCTGTTCAGTCAGGATCAATCCGCGGGCATGTCGATGGAAAAGTGTCGTGCTCAACGAGTCTTCGAGTGCACGGATCTGTCGCGACACCGCAGATTGGCTAAGATGCAGAGCATCACCCGCATGGGTTAGGCTGCCGGCGTCTGCGACAGCATGAAAGATTCGCAGCTTGTCCCAATCCATGGTTAGATCGTTCCACAAGGGTGGTGATATTGTCGCTGTGGTAGCGTAAAACTGCGCAAATGCGCAACTCGGCTTGGCAATAAAAAAGATTTTATTTGTCACCATTTGTGACCTTGGGCCAAATTTTGGAATATTTTGGAGGCTGTGCTGAATGTCGCATCAAACTGTAAAGCTATCCGATCGGTTCGATCTGAGCAAATCGCCGGTCTTGTTGAATGGGACTCAAGCCTTGGTGCGGTTGATGTTGATCCAATCGGCACGGGACCGCGCTGCTGGATTGCGTACAGCTGGCTATGTCACAGGATATCGTGGATCCCCGCTTGGTGCTGTGGATTTCCAGATGGGCCGTGCACAAGCTGAGTTGAGCGCCGCCGCTGTGACGTTTCGTGAAGGGTTGAACGAAGATCTGGCCGCGACTGCATTGTGGGGCACGCAAGCAGCCGAACTGCGCGGGGAGGGACGCTTTGAAGGTGTTTTTGGTTTATGGTATGGCAAAGGGCCCGGGGTCGACCGATCCGGTGATGTGATGAAGCATGTCAATATGGCAGGTACATCACCACATGGGGGTGTGCTGATGGCGATGGGCGATGACCACACGGGCGAAAGCTCGACCGTGTTGCACCAGTCGGAATTCGCCATGGTCAATGCGTATATGCCGATCCTGAACCCTGCAGGCGTGCAAGAGATCTTGGACTACGGGGTTCTGGGATATGCGTTGTCACGGTTCTCAGGACTATGGGTTGGTTTAAAGACCGTCAAAGATACTGTCGAGGCCACAGCGGTTGTCGACGGTGCGTTTGACCGAATGTCGCCCCGGATGCCAACGTTTGAGATGCCCGAAGGCGGGCTGAACATCCGGCTGATCGATGACCCGGCCAGCCAAGAGCATCGTGTTGTAAATTACAAGAAGGCCGCAGCGGAAGCATTTGGTTACGCAAACAAAATCGACAAGCGCGGTTGGGGCAAGCCGGGTGCAAAGATCGGTTTTGTGTCAACGGGCAAGAATTGGCTCGATTTGGCGCAGGCAATGGCGTCGCTTGGCATTGATGAACGCGAAGCGGAACGCCTTGGCGTGACCACTTACAAGGTCGGGATGAGCTGGCCACTGGATATGACCGGCTTCATGGATTGGGCGCAGGGCCTTGATGTCATCGTGATTGTGGAAGAAAAGCGCAAACTGATCGAGGGGCAGGCCAAGGAAGCGTTGTTTCACGCCCATACACGGCCGCGGATTTTTGGGTCTAAGGATGGTCGGGGGCAGGTCCTGTTTCCAACTCACGGCGTTCTTGATCCGGCAATGATCGCGCGCAAACTGGGGCAAATTTTGTGCGATGAGGGGCGCGAGACCGAGGGCTTACGCGCGGCGTTGTCGCGGCTAGAAGATGCCGAACGGGCGAATAACGCATCCCAGCTCGCCGTCAGAACCCCGTATTTTTGTTCTGGATGTCCTCATAACAGTTCCACGAAAATTCCACAGGGTGCGCGCGGTGGTGCCGGGATTGGCTGCCACTATCTGGTGCAATTCATGGAGCGCGAAACGACAGGCTTCACCCATATGGGCGCTGAAGGCGCAAACTGGATTGGTGAGGCGGAATTCAGTACTCGAAAACATATATTCCAAAACATCGGGGACGGCACCTATAACCACTCTGGCATACAGGCCATTCGTGCAGCGGTTGCAGCGAAAACCAACATTACCTACAAAATCCTGTTCAATGATGCGGTCGCGATGACTGGCGGCCAGAAAAACGATGGTGGCCTGACTGCCCAGCAGATCACGCACGAACTGAAAGCGATGGGCATTGCCAATGTCGAGTTGGTTTATGACGGAAAAGAGGAGATCGATTTCACGGGATTTCCGCCGGGTTTGCCGCGACACGAGCGCGCGGACCTGATGCGTGTCCAAGAGCGGATGCAAACATTACCGGGGGTCTCTGCGCTGGTCTATGTTCAAACATGCGCGGCCGAAAAACGTCGACGCCGCAAACGGGGCAGCTTTCCTGATATCGACAAGCATCTGTTTATCAATACTGATATTTGCGAGGGCTGTGGTGATTGCGGTGTCCAATCCAATTGTGTGTCGATTGTGCCCGTCGAAACAGAGCTGGGTCGAAAACGGGCAATTGATCAATCTTCGTGCAACAAGGATTTCTCGTGTTCGGCAGGATTTTGTCCCTCTTTCGTGACGTTGAAAGGCGCAATGACACGCAAAGCCGCAGCGGCGGAGTTCGATCTGCCCGTGATGCCCGAACCCGTTTTGCCGGTCATCGATCAGACCTTCAATACGGTGATCACAGGCGTCGGTGGTACTGGCGTTGTGACCATCGGTGCCTTGTTGGCAATGGCGGCTCATCTGGATGGCAAAGGGGCCGCAATGATCGAGATGGCGGGGCTTTCGCAAAAGGGCGGTGCGGTGAGCATCCATTTGCGCGTGGCCAAGACGCCCGAGGACATCAGCGCGATCCGCGTCCCTGTGGGCGAAGCGGATGCACTCATTGGCGGTGATCTTGTGGTGTCTGCGTCTGCAAAGACTTTGGGATTGATCAACCGAAATCGCACTGGCGCGGTTGTAAATAGTCACGAGATTATCACGGGGGCGTTTACCCGCAACAGTGATTTTAAGCTTCCAACCAGTGGTTTATCGGCGGCTCTTGAAGCCAGACTTGGGAAACGTTTGACGCTGCTGGATGCCAGTGCCTTGGCAAAAGCGCTTCTCGGCGATTCGATTTATTCGAATATGATGATGTGCGGTGCGGCTTGGCAGGCTGGTCTTGTTCCAATTTCGCGGGATGCGATCCGCCAGGCTCTTGATTTGAACGGCGCGGCCCCCGAGCGTAACAAACAGGCCTTTGAATATGGCCGATGGGCAGTTTTGTATCCTGATGAGATGCGCCAAAAATCAATCCCCACGACGTCGATTCGGCCTCGGCAATTGGATGAAAAGGTCGCATACAGAGCAACCCATCTTCGCGCGTATCAATCCGAGAGATTGGCGCATAGATACACCAATCGAGTTGAAACCTTTGCCGATCCCGATTTGAAATTAGCAGTGGCAGAGGCGTATCACAAAGTCTTGAGCTATAAAGATGAATACGAGGTCGCCCGACTGTTGAAAGACACGACAAAAAAGGCGAAGTCCGAATTTTCTGGAAACTTTAAGGTGTCATATCATCTTGCACCGCCGCTGATCCCAGGCAAAGATCCGTCCGGCCGCCCCAAGAAACGTGTTTTTGGACCCTGGCTGGCAATGGTCCTGCCTGTTTTGGCAAAGATGAAGTCCCTGCGCGGCACTGTCTTTGACCCCTTCGGCTACAGCGCGGAACGCAGGGCCGAGAGGGAGCTGATCGTACAATATGAATCAGATCTTGATGCAGTGAGCCAATATCTGAGCGCAGCTGCCAAAGCAGATATATTAGAGCTCTTGCGTCTGCCGCTGTCGATCCGGGGGTTTGGTCCTGTGAAAGAACAGGCACTGGCCAAGGCGCAAGCCCGTCGTGATGTCTTGTGGACTGACATACGAAAACAGTCTGGGACCGCGTCGATTGCTGCAGAATAAAATTTCTGACCGAGACAGCATGGGGCTGGACCGAAATCGCGCGAAGCATTACCTGACCGTTACATTTCCAGTTTATACGGTCCCATGTCTAATCTTACTCAAAATCAAGCCACACGTGAAATCAGTTATGCCAACTCCGCACGGTCGCGTCCGGGGCGCGCTTTTGTGCGGGTTGTTGAAAACGCCACGGGACGTTTGCGCTTGATCAAGCGCGCCAAAGGGTACGAGCACGAGCTTGCTGCTGGCAGAGACTTTTGGGATGTGATGATCCATCGCTACGGTCTCTCGCTAGAGGTTATCGGAGGCGCCTTGGAAAACGTGCCGACACAAGGACCCTGCGTTGTCGTTTCCAACCATCCTTACGGCATCTTAGATGGCTTGATGCTGGGCAATATCCTGGCGAAGCGCCGAGACTCATATAAAATTTTAGCCCATCAGGTGTTTCGCAAAGCGGCGGATCTTGAAGATATAATTCTGCCTGTCAGCTTCGACGAGACCAAGTCATCCGTACGACAAAATTTGCAAACACGGCGTGACTCGCTTGAGTTTTTGGCCGAAGGCGGCGCGATCGGTGTGTTTCCCGGAGGCACCGTATCGACCGCCCAAAAACCATTTGCCCGTCCGATGGATCCCTTTTGGCGCAGCTTTACCGCCAAGATGATCGCGAAGTCAGATGCATGCGTGGTGCCTGTTTTTTTTGAAGGGAGCAATTCTCGTTTGTTCCAACTCGCAAGCCATTTGCACGCAACCTTGCGGGTGGCTTTGCTGATCAAAGAGTTTCGCGCGCGCGTGGACGAACCTGTGAAGGTCGTCATTGGCGATCCGATTTCGCGTGCGCAATTGGCGCCCTATTTGAACGATCCGCGCGCGATGATGGATTTTTTGCGCGCCGAGACGTATAGTTTGTCGCCAAAGCCGTTGTCGTCTTTTGAGTATGGGTTCGAGTTCGACAAACGGTTTCGGAACAGGAGAGTTGGCTAGTGGCGGTTGGGATATTCGATTCCGGTCTAGGCGGGCTCACGGTTTTTGAGGCCGTGTCTAACAGCTTGCCAGATGTGCCATTGGTCTATTTCGGCGACCATGCACATGCACCCTATGGTGTACGCGACGCTCAGGATGTCTTTGGATTGACCAATCATGCGGTTCATCGGTTGTGGAGTGAGGGTTGTAATCTGGTTGTTTTGGCATGCAATACAGCGTCTGCGGCGGCATTGCGTCGGATGCAAGAGGCTGGCGTTCCTCAGGGCAAGCGCGTTTTGGGTGTGTTTGTGCCTTTGATTGAGGCGCTCACAGAGCGCGAATGGGGTGATAATTCGCCCCCGCGTGAGGTGTCTGTTAAGAATGTGGCCCTGTTTGCAACGCCGGCCACGGTATCGAGCCGTGCCTTTCAGCGTGAGTTGGCATTTCGCGCTATCGGTGTGGATGTGGAAGCGCAAGCCTGCGGCGGCGTGGTCGATGCGATAGAAGAGGGTGATATGATTTTGGCTGAAGCGCTGGTCAGGTCACATGTCGATGCTTTGAGACGTAAAATGCCAACGCCTGATGCAGCGATTTTGGGATGTACCCATTACCCTTTGATGGAGTCCGTATTTCAGGATGCGCTCGGCCCCTCTGTCAAAGTATTCAGCCAGGCCAATTTGGTTGCTGCAAGCTTGGGGGATTACTTAAAAAGGCATCCCGAAATGATTGGAGCGCCCGGAGAAACCCGGTTTCTGACAACGGGAAATGTGGCGACTGTGTCAAATCATGCGACACAATTTTTGCGACGACGGATCGCGTTTATGGCGGCGTAATTTGGCACTGGATGCCATGATCTGATAACTCCGATTCCGATCAAAATCGGTTTCTTACTTTTAAATCGAGACTTGAGATGACTCAGACTATCGCAATCCTCGGTGCATCCGGATACACGGGTGCAGAGCTTATTCGGCTGATTGCCACACATCCGACGATGAAGATTGCCGCGTTGTCGGCGAATGCCAAGGCAGGCCAGAATATGGCTAAGGTATTTCCGCATCTGCGGCATTTAGATCTGCCTGCGTTGCAGAAGATTGATACGGTCGACTTTGATGATGTCGATCTGGTGTTTTGCGCCTTGCCTCATGCAACGTCGCAATCCGTGATCACAGAATTGCCGGATCATGTCAAAATTGTTGATCTATCGGCAGATTTCCGGCTGCGTGACGCTGCGGCTTATGAGACTTGGTATGGCGGTCGGCATATGGCGCTCGATCTTCAAAAAATCGCGGTCTACGGCCTGACAGAGTTTTACCGCGATCAGATCAAGAGCGCGCGTTTGGTCGCCGGTACGGGATGTAATGCTGCGACAGGGCAATATGCCCTAAGACCACTGATCAATGCGCAATGCATTGATTTGGATGAGATCATTATTGATCTGAAGACGGGCGTGTCCGGTGCAGGGCGCAGCTTGAAAGAAAATCTGCTGCATGCCGAGCTGTCTGAGGGGATGAACGCCTATGCAGTTGGTGGCACACATAGACATCTTGGCGAGTTTGATCAAGAATTCAGCCTGCTCGCAGGCCGTCAGGTCAAAATTCAGTTCACACCCCATTTGTTGCCTATGAACAGGGGGATACTTGCAACAATTTATGTAAAAGGTTCAGCGCGACATATATATGATGTCCTGTCCGAGACTTATTTGGACGAGCCTTTTGTTCACGTCCTGCCTTTTGGCGAAACGCCGTCGACACATCATGTGCGCGGGTCTAACTTTGTTCATCTGGGGGTCAGCGCGGACCGGATCGAAGGGCGCGCCATCGTGTTGTCGTGTCTCGATAATCTGACCAAAGGCTCCTCGGGCCAAGCCTTGCAGAATGCCAATCTGATGTTAGGTCTCACCGAAACCTCAGGGCTGTTGATGGCGCCCCTTTACCCATGAGGATCATATGCGGGGTCTAAAAAAACAAAGACGTATGCAGATCATCGCGTTGGCTTCAATCGCTTTGATCGGTGGCACGGCATTGATCGGCTATGCCATGCGGGACGGTATCAATTTTTTCCGCACACCGACCCAGGTATCGCAACAGCGTCCGTCTGAAGACGAGGTGTTCCGTATCGGTGGCCTGGTTGTCGAAGGCAGTTTGATCCGCGACCAAGCCGAGACAGTCACATTCGATGTGACAGATGGCAATGCGGCAGTGTCGATCATATATCGCGGAGTTTTGCCAGATTTGTTTGGCGAAAACGAAGGTGCGATCGCTCTGGGATCCATGCGTGGCGATGTCTTTGAAGCGACTGAGGTTCTGGCGCGACATGATGAGACATACATGCCCAAAGAGGTCATCGAAGCCCTGCAGGAACAGGGCGTGTATGTTGATCCCGACACCGGCAAGGCTCAGCAGACGAATTAGCACCGTACGCAGGGGTTGCACTCTGTTAACTGGTTTTTGGCATTGTCCGGCAAGTGTCATAACCGGAGAGCGGCCATGCAATCCACCAAGCAAATCGCCAGCGAGATTATTGCACGTGAAGGCGGCTATGAGAACGATCCTGACGATCCCGGCGGGGCGACAAATTTTGGGGTGACGATCCACACAATGCGTCGTTTGGGTATGGATCTGACGCAAGACGGTCAGATTGATGAAGAAGATGTCCGTCAGCTCAGTCGCGGCCAAGCGCTTGAGATTTTTTTGACCCATTATTTTAAAAGGCCAGGCCTGTCTGGTTTGCCTGAGCCCTTGCAGCCCAGTGTTTTCGACATGTACGTCAATTCTGGTGCAAATGCGGTGCGCATCCTTCAGAATTTGGTCTCTGAGATGGGGTTTGAAGCGACGCCCGATGGCAAGATCGGCCCGCAAACTTTGCGCGCAGTCCACAAAGCGTTTGCTGCGGCACCAGATCACATTGTCGATGCATACGGGATTGCAAGGCGCAATTACTACTACAGCCTGGCCGATCGCCGCCCGGCCAGTCGCAAATATGCCCGAACCAGAACGGGTGGTAAAGGCGGCTGGATCAAACGCGCGGAAGAATTCATATCGGCCAAATTTCATCTAACGGAGGACGCGCACAGCGCGCGGGTGGCATCATGGCTTTGATCGATATGCTCCTTTCCGGCTTGTTTGGCGGGGGTCGCAATACCATTGTCGAGACGGCCGAAGTGTTTCGCGAAAATGCCGAAAAATCCAGTCAGCGCGCGCATGACAGTCAAGCGGCTGTGTTGTCGGCCTATGCTGCCGAATTCAGCCGTCAGCGCCGCAGCGCATTTGACCGGCTGATCGATGGTATAAACCGAATCCCGCGTCCGGCCTTGGCGCTCGGAACATTGGGCCTTTTCGTCGCAGCTATGGTCGATCCGATTTGGTTTGCGCAGCGAATGCAAGGCATCGCTTTGGTCCCAGAACCGTTGTGGTGGTTGCTTGGAGCGATTGTCTCTTTTTATTTTGGTGCGCGTCATCAAGCCAAAGGCCAGGAGTTTCAGGCTTCGATTGCGCAGACGATGGCAATGACGCCTCAAGTTATTGAAAACACGTCTGCTTTGGGTGTAATGAAGCGAGGTTCTGACGCTTTTCCATCGCACGCTGAAGACGCTGTGCAGTTCGAAAATATTGGGCCCAATCCGGCCTTGGACGACTGGCGACGCCAGCAAGGGTAACCCCTTAGAATTGCCGAAACGCACCCGGCGGCGGCGAGGTCGTTGCCCGGGTTGTGTCATCTGTCCTGCGAGTTTCTGTGGCGCATGGTGTCAGCAGGACTATAATACCATCCATGGTTATAGAGCTTGGACATTTCGCCCTTATACTCGCCCTGATGCTGGCAATGGTGCAAGCAACCATACCCATGGTGGGCGCGCACAAAGGATGGACCGGCTGGATGGCCAGCGCGGATCCAACGGCAACCGCGCAGGTGCTTTTGGTCGGATTTGCTTTCGCGGCGCTGACATATGGTTTCGTGACCTCGGATTTTTCGCTTCAATTGGTTGTGTTGAACTCTCATACCGACAAGCCGTTGCTTTACAAAGTAACTGGGGTGTGGGGCAATCACGAGGGATCGCTGTTGCTTTGGGTGCTCATACTGACCCTGTTTGGCGCCATGGCGAGCTGGTTTGGTGGCAATCTACCGCCCGCGTTGAAAGCACGTGTTTTGGCCGTTCAAGCAGCGGTCACAGTTGCGTTTTTGCTGTTTATCCTGCTCACATCCAATCCGTTTTTGCGCCTTGCGATGCCGCCATTTAATGGCCAGGATCTTAACCCGCTGCTGCAAGATCCGGGTCTCGCATTTCACCCGCCCTTTTTGTACCTCGGATATGTTGGGCTTTCGATGAGCTTTTCTTTCGCCGTTGCGGCGCTGATTGAAGGGCGAGTGGATGCGGCTTGGGGGCGGTGGGTTCGCCCATGGACGCTCGCGGCTTGGATCTTTTTGACCATTGGCATCGCACTCGGCTCGTGGTGGGCGTATTATGAGTTGGGTTGGGGGGGCTTTTGGTTCTGGGACCCGGTCGAAAATGCAAGCTTTATGCCATGGCTGATCGCAGCGGCGCTGCTGCACTCGGCCATTGTTGTGGAAAAACGAGAGGCCTTGAAGGCCTGGACAATCTTGCTTGCAATTCTCGCCTTTGGCTTTTCATTGATTGGCGCGTTCATCGTCCGCTCTGGTGTGCTGACTTCGGTTCATGCTTTTGCCAATGATCCGGAGCGTGGCGTATATTTGCTGGCGATCACTGGGCTGTTCATGGGCGGCGCGCTGGTGTTGTTCAGCCTGCGTGCTGGGGCAATGCAGGCCAAAGGGGTCTTTGCACTGATCAGCCGTGAAAGTGCCTTGGTCAGCAACAACATTCTTTTGGCTGTCTCGTGTTTTGTGGTGTTCGTAGGCACGGTCTGGCCGCTGGTGGCTGAGCTGTTTTTTGATCGCAAACTCTCGGTAGGTGCGCCTTTCTTCAACCTGGCCTTTCCGCCGTTTATGGTCGCGCTGGCGGTTTTGATGCCACTTGGGGCGATGTTGTCTTGGAAACGTGGTCGATTGAATACACATCAGTTGCCTTTGGCAGGCGTATTGGCTGTGTCTTGTGCCGCAGGTGGTTTGGTTTGGACGCTTCAGACCGGGCAAGCACTTCTGGGCCCGGTTGGTTTGCTTTTGACCGTTTGGGTGGTCGGCGGCTCTGCTTTGGATGTCTGGAGCCGGACCGGCCGCGGATCGTTCGTCCAGCGCCTGGGCCGGTTGGGCCGGTTGCCGCGGGCGGATTGGGGCAAAGCCGTCAGTCATATGGGCTTGGGAGTTACCATCTTTGGCGTCTCGATGCTGATGGCCTATCAGCAAGAAGACATCCGCGTTGCGCAGGTCGGCGCCCCCTATAACGTGGGGCCATACGAGTTCACTTTGCTGGATGTTCAAGACCTCGAAGGCCCCAATTATATCAGTACAACGGCCAGGATTTCGGTGAAACGCAACGGTCAGGATGTGGCGGTTCTGACGCCTGAAAAGCGTATCTATCCGGTTGCTGGCATGCCAACCACCGAAGCGGCCATCGACAATGGTGTAACACGTGATATTTATGTTGTGATTGGCGAGCCGCAGGCCAATGGCGGCTGGGCGGTTCGGGTTTATATCAAAGCTTGGGCCAATTGGATCTGGGGCGGTTGTATCATGATGGCCCTTGGTGGCGCATTGTCGCTGAGCGATCGTCGTTTCCGTGTCGCAGCTGGGGCGGGCAAAAAGCACTCGGCAAAGACCAGCATGTTTGCCCAATGAAGGGGCTGCTCTTGATCCTGGCGGTGCTGATCGCAACGCCGATATGGGCGGTTGAGCCGGATGAAGTGCTGGCCGACCCACTGCTGGAAGCCCGGGCCCGTGATCTGAGCGCGGAGCTGCGCTGTTTGGTGTGCCGCAATGAAAGCATTGATGAAAGCAACGCGGATCTGGCCCGCGATTTGCGCGTGTTGGTGCGTGATCGACTTGTCCAGGGCGACACCAATGAAGAAGTGATGGCCTTTATTGTGGATCGGTATGGAGAATACGTGTTGCTGCGGCCAACATTGCACGGGTCAAACTTGATGCTGTGGCTGGCCGGACCTGGGATGCTGTTGGTGGCAGGGCTTGGGGCTGCAGTCTATCTTCGAGGGCGAAGAGCCACGCCCGAAGACGATGCACATTTGAGTGCTGTCGAACAAGATCGTGTGCGTCAACTGCTCGACCAAGCCGATCGCTGATTTTTTTTGCGATGTGACGGGGCGTTGCTCTTTCCACAGGCGCGGATTTTGATAGCGTCTGTCGCAACCCTTACCCTGGAGCGATGAGCCGATGACCTATCAGACTGTCTTGTTGGATATCGCCGACGATATTGCGATTTTGCGATTGAACCGGCCAGAAAAGATGAATGCCCTGAATACCTTGATGCGGGCCGAAATCACCGATGCGGTCAAGCTGTCGGAACAAGAGGCACGGGTCCTGGTGATCACCGGCGTGGGGCGCGCATTTTGTTCGGGTCAGGATCTGGGCAACGGGGCAAATGTTGCAAATATCAATCTCGAACGGACCTTGCGCGATGAATACTTGCCGTTGCTGAAGGCGATATTCGATTGTACGATTCCAACGATTTCGGCTGTAAATGGCGTGGCAGCAGGGGCGGGTGCGAATTTAGCACTTGCCACGGATGTCGTGATCGCAGCGCAGAGCGCCTCCTTCATTCAAGCCTTCGCGCGTATTGGTCTGATCCCCGATGCTGGCGGCACCTATTGGCTGCCACGCCAGATGGGCTTTGCCAAGGCGATGGGGGCCGCACTGTTCGCCGAAAAGATAACCGCCACCCAAGCCAGCGATTGGGGCATGATTTGGGAAGCGGTCCCGGATCTTGAGTTCGAAACCCATTGGAACGCGCGTGCGCGCTATTTGGCACAAGGACCAACGATGACTTTCGCCAAGATCAAAGACGCGCTGCGCGCAACCTATGACAACGATTTGGATGAACAATTGGCGATCGAGGCTCGATTGCAAGGCCAAGTCGGCCAAACACGTGATTTCAAAGAAGGTGTGTTGGCGTTTGCCGAAAAGCGCGCTGCAAAGTTTGAAGGCCGCTAGGGCAGGGTGCATCGCGGACCTTGGAGGCACACTTTCGAGGCGCTTGAGGCCTCACCTGTGGGCGCTTTTTTGTGGCCTAGCTGCGCTTTTGGGCCATGAAACGCGGCAGTATGGCTGAGAAATCCTTGTCGGCCTGGCCTTCGGTTTCAGCAAACTCGCGATAAAGCTGTTCGGCCAAATGACCCATTGGTGTGGCGGCATCGACGCTTTGTGCGGCAAGCTGTGCCAAACGCAGATCTTTGAGCATCAATCCGGCTGCAAAACCGGGCTGATACTCATTGTCAGCTGGGCTCTGCGGTCCGATCCCCGGAGCGGGACAATACGTGTTCATGCTCCACGAAGAGCCCGACGACGTGCTGACAACATCAAACATGGCCTGGCGGTCAAGTCCAAGCTTGTCGGCCATGGCAAAGGCTTCGCAGGTGGCGATCATTGTCACGCCCAAGATCATATTGTTGCAGATTTTTGCAGCCTGGCCATTGCCAGATGATCCGCAGTGGACGGCTTTTTGTCCCATGACGTTCAGAAGCGGTTTGGCAATCGCAAAAGCCTGATCCGTACCGCCAACCATAAAAGTCAAGGTGCCGTTGGTGGCGCCGCCCGTCCCGCCTGAGACCGGGGCATCGAGGGCGTGGACCCCGTGTTGGTCAGCCTGCTGGGCCACGTGCCGCGCGCTATCGACATCAACTGTCGAGCAATCGAGAAAAACCGCGCCGCGCTGCATGACCGGTAAAATATCGCTGGCCACATCGCGCAAGATCGCGCCATTGGGCAGCATGGTGATGACAATGCTTACATCCTTTGCGGCCTGTCTGGCGGTGGTCTTGGTGAGGATCTGTTTTGGTATGGGACGGGCGATATCGAACCCCTGAACCTCGTACCCGGCGGTCGCCAGATTGGCGGCCATTGGTGCGCCCATATTTCCAAGGCCAATGAAACCGATTCTCATGGTGCTGTCCTCTCGAAGCTGAGTTTTTCCACGCCAAGTGGCCGAAGCATTTGACTGACTCCATGGGGGTCACGGCTGTCGGATCTGGATGAGCCCAGATTGGACTTCGGTCTTTTTCGATAATGCTGGCGCGGATTCCTTCGAGAAAATCGCCTTGCTGTGCGGCGCGCCATGTGAACCTGTATTCGAGATCGAGCGCTTTGTGGATGCCGCCACCGCTGCGCATCCGATGGATCGCTTCAAGAGCGCAGGCCATCGCCAGCGGGGCGTTGCGAGATACCTTTTCAAGCGCGTCCCTGGCCGTCTGATCGGGACTGTTTTGCAGTTGCCGGACACAATCGCCCAGACGCTCGCCATCGAAATAGGCGTCGATCATTGGGCGCAACGGGTCCAATTGACTGACCGGGGCTGTGCACGCGATGGCATCCGCTGCGTTGGGATCGCCAGTCTCAACAAGGGCGGCGGTCAACGCGGGCCACGCGTCATCGGGGATGTAATAATCCGCAAATCCGGCCAAAATCGCATCCCCCGGCCCCATTCGTGTCGCCGTTGTTGCGAGATATTCGCCCAGTCGGCCAGGCGCATGGGCCAGCAAATAGGTCCCGCCGACATCCGGGATCAATCCAATGGCGGTCTCAGGCATCGCAATCTGGCTGCTGTCGCAGACAACCCGGTGCGAGCCGTGACACCCTATGCCGACACCGCCCCCCATGGTAAAGCCCTGCAGCAAGGTCACAACTGGCTTGGGGAAGGTGAACAGCGCGGCATTCATGCGGTACTCGTCGGCCCAAAACCGACGTCCATACTCGAAATTGCCAGCGATGCCAGTGTCATACATTTTGATTACATCACCGCCCGCGCAAAAGGCGCGTGCACCGATGCTGTCGATCAAAACAAGTTGGATCTCGGGATCGTGCGCCCAATCATCCAGGGCATCGTGGATCTGGATGCACATCTCCCAGCTCAAGGCGTTCAGAACATCGGGGCGGTTCAGCGTGATCCGCCCAGCCAATCCATCACGTCGAATAATGATGTCACTCATCTTGGCGCCTCTAGCAAGGTTCGGGCTGTGATCAGCCGCATGATCTCGTTTGTGCCTTCCAAAATCTGGTGCACGCGCAGGTCTCGCACGATTTTTTCGATCCCATAAGCCGTAAGATAGCCATATCCACCATGCAGCTGCAAACAGCCATCTGCCACGCGGCTGCCGATTTCAGTCACCAATTTTTTGGCCATGGCGCAAGCTTTGGTGGCATCTGTTGCGCCGGTATCGAGTTTCCAGGCGGCCTGGCGCAGAAACACCCTGGCGGCGGACAGCTCGATTTCCATATCCGCCAGGCGAAATTGCAGTGCTTGGAACTGGTCGATGCTGCGCCCGAAGGCCTGCCGCTCGGCCATGTAAGCCCGCGTGCGGTCCAACGCATTTTGCGCCGCACCAAGCGAGCAGGCGGCAATATTCAACCGCCCGCCATCCAGCCCCGCCATGGCATAGCGAAATCCCTGACCCAGAGTGCCCAGCAACTGGGTGTCACTCACCCAACAGCGATCCAGATGCACCGCACGGGTTGGTTGTGACCGCCAACCCATCTTGTCCTCCAATGCGCCGAAGCTCAGGCCATCCGCGTCGTCAGAGACCACAAACGCACTGATGCCATCGGCCCCTGTTCCGCCGGTCCGTGCCATAACGATATAAGCGTCCGAATACCCCCCGCCCGAAATAAAGGCTTTGCTGCCGCTCAGGGCCCATCCGCCATCGACGCGCTCGGCCCTGGTGCGCAATGCAGCCGCGTCGGAACCGCAGCCCGGCTCGGTCAGGCAATATGACATCACTCGGCGCAGCGCTGTGACGTCGTCCAACAACGCGCTGCGGATGTTATCCGATCCATGGACGTCAAGCATCGCCGCGCACATATTGTGGATCGATAGAAAAGCCGCAACCGAGGCGCAAGACATCGCCAGGCCTTCAAACACCAAGGTTCCATCCAATCGCGACAGGCCCGCCCCACCTGCCGTTTCGCGCACATAGAGCCCGCCAAAACCCAAGGCCGATAGCTTTTGCCAAAGGGTCTTGGGGATTTCGCCCGCAGAATCCCAATCCAACGCGAACGGGGCAATGTGCTCAGCGCCCCATTGTCGGGCCAGCGTGAATATGGCCTCTTGCTCTGTGCTTAGCGAAAAATCCAATGGGTCCTCTGAGATATGGCGCTCAGGCGAAAAGCTCCGCGCCTGAACGGCTTGCTGGCTGCAACGTCGTCGCGCTCGATTTAGTCCATCACAGGGATGCTGAACTCTCCCCCCTCTTTGATCCCCGATGGCCAGCGCGCGGTGACGGTTTTGGTTCGAGTATAGAAGCGGAACGCATCGGGGCCATGTTGGTTGAGGTCGCCAAAGACAGATTTCTTCCAGCCACCAAACGTGTGATAGGCCAGGGGCACCGGGATTGGCACGTTGATCCCGACCATGCCGATATTGATCCGCTTGGCAAAGTCGCGTGCGGTGTCGCCATCTCGGGTGAAGATCGCGGTGCCATTGCCATATTCGTGGTCCATCGCCAGCCCGAGAGCCTCTTCATAGCTGTCGGCGCGCACCGTCGACAGGACAGGGCCAAATATTTCGGTTTTGTAAATTTCCATGTCCTTGGTGACATTGTCAAAAAGATGTGCCCCCACGAAATAGCCATTCTCATAGCCTTGCAGGTTAAAGCCGCGCCCGTCGACGGCCAGCGTTGCCCCTTGGTCAATTCCGCTTTGGACCAGCCGCTCGATATTGGCTTTTGCGGCGCCCGTGACCACCGGGCCGTAATCCACGTCATTGCCAGCTGTATAGGGCCCGACTTTCAGAGCTTCGACCCGAGGGATCAGCTTTTCAACCAGCTTGTCGGCGGTGTCTTGGCCCACAGGCACTGCCACAGAAATCGCCATGCAGCGCTCACCTGCCGCGCCATAACCAGCACCCACCAGGGCATCGGCGGCTTGGTCGAGATCTGCGTCGGGCATAATAATCATGTGGTTCTTTGCACCGCCGAAGCACTGTACGCGCTTGCCGCTGGCACAGCCGCGCTCGTAGATATAGGCCGCGATCGGAGTCGAGCCGACAAAGCCGACGGCTTCGACCGTTTTATTGTCCAGGATTGCATCGACGGCCTCTTTATCGCCATTGACGACTTGGAAAACGCCATCCGGAAGCCCGGCCTCTTGCATCAGCTCTGCCAGCATCAACGGGACAGAGGGATCCCGCTCAGATGGTTTCAAGATGAATGCATTGCCACAGGCCAGCGCTGGCGCCATTTTCCACATCGGGATCATGGCCGGAAAATTGAACGGGGTAATCCCAGCCACGACCCCAAGAGGCTGGCGCATCGAATACATGTCGATGCCAGGACCGGCACTGTCGGTATATTCCCCTTTCAGCAGATGCGGTGCGCCGATGCAGAACTCGACCACTTCAAGGCCGCGCTGCACGTCGCCCGCAGCATCCGGGAGGGTTTTGCCGTGTTCGCGGCTCAAAGCTTCGGCCAGCTTGTCCATATCGCGGTTCAGCAGTTGAACAAAGCTCATCAACACCCGTGCGCGTTTCTGGGGGTTGGTGGCCGCCCAGGCGGGTTGCGCAGCCGCGGCCCCCGCCACAGCGGCGTCCAGCTCTGCTTTTGAGGCCAGCGGCACCTTGGCCTGCACCTCGCCCAAAGCGGGGTTGTAGACATCGGAAAATCGGCCAGATGTACCTTTGACGCGGACGCCGTTGATGAAATGGGTCAGTTCTTGCATGCGGGACTCCTCCAGGCTTTGATCTCAGCTTAGGTCAAAGCGCCTTGCGAAAAAAGGCGCAACACCCCATAAGTATTTTGCAAATATGCAAAGGTTGGTTATGCATTGGGATGATCTGAGGGTATTTTTGGCACTCGTCCGGGCCGAGAGCCTCTCAGGAGCGGGGCGTGCGCTGCGCTTGGATCCGGCAACAATCGGGCGCCGTATTGCGCGGTTGGAAGAAGCTGTCGGTGTGGCGTTGTTTTTGCGTTCGGCCCAAGGCTATGCGTTAACCGACGCGGGGGCGCGGTTGACCCCCCATGCTGAAGCCGTCGAACACAATATCGCAGCGGGGGTGGCCCAAGTGAGGGGCGGGGCCGATGGGCTGAGCGGACAGATCCGGATTGGCGCCCCGGATGGCTGCGCCACTTATCTTTTGCCCCAGGTGTGTGCGCAGATCGCGCGGGCGCATCCCCGGCTGGATTTGCAAATCGTGGCGTTGCCAAGGGTGTTCAACCTGTCCAAACGCGAGGCCGATCTGGCGATCGCCGTCACACCGCCAAGCCAAGGGCGTATGACGGTGCGAAAAATTACGGACTATGCGCTGCATCTGGCCGCCAGCCGCACCTATTTGGCCACGGCGCCGCCCGTGGTCCATCAGCAAGATCTGAATGCACATTCGGTGGTGGGATATATCCCTGACATGATTTTTGACGCCGGGCTGGATTATGCAGATGAGCTGGGATTGCCACGCGATGGGGTGGTGTCGAACTCGGTTCTCGTGCAGCTGAACTTGTTGCGCAACGATGCCGGGATTGGCGTGGTGCATGATTTCGCCCGTCCGTCCGCCCCCGAATTGGTCACGGTCTTGCCGCATCTGGTTTTGCACCGAGCGTTTTATCTGCTGCGGCATGCCGACGAAGCGGGATCGGCGCGACTGGGACAGTTTGCCGAGCTGCTCAGTGCAGGGATTCGCCGCGAAACACAGCGTTTGGAAGCCCAAGTGCTGCATTGTTAAGCACAGCGCATCTTGACAGAGGGTGACTTGCTTTGACAGGCTTGGTTAACAATTTGTTGAAATCCTGTTTGAGAAGGAGAATGCCATGCTTGTCAGTCACATCCTCAAATTCAAAGGGGCTGCTGACAGTGTGGTCACGGTGAAACCAGGCACGCGGGTCAGCCAAGCCGCCGAGGTTCTTTCGTCACGTCGGATCGGAACCGTCGTGGTATCGACCGATGGCAAATCGGCCAGCGGAATTCTGTCAGAACGCGACATTGTGCGCGAAATCGGCAGGCGCGGTGCGGTCTGCTTGTCGGAAACCGTCGACGCGCTGATGACCGCGTCGATTGTAACCTGCGAGCGCGATGACACCGCCGACGCTGTGCTGAGCAAAATGACCGCAGGACGATTTCGGCATATGCCAGTGATGGACGGCGATACGATGATCGGGCTCATCACTTTGGGCGACGTGGTCAAAGCACGCTTGTCAGAGCTTGCGATGGAAAAACAGGCGCTCGAAGGGATGATAATGGGGCATTAGGCCCGTTTTTCAGGTCTGGGCCCGGTTTGGGAGCGGTTTGGACCCAGTCTGGACCTGGTCTGGACGCGGATCTGGGTCTCGGCGCGTGATCGCTGATTTATCCGCCAAACAGGGATCTCGGCCTCAGGAAATACCAAGAATAAGGAATGAGCCATGCGCGTTGGGCTGTACCCCGGAACATTTGATCCGGTCACTTTGGGGCATTTGGACATCATCCGGCGAGCCGCCGCTTTGGTGGACAAGCTGTATATCGGCGTTGCGATCAACCGCGATAAAGGGCCTTTGTTTGCTCTCGAGGAACGTGTTGAGATGCTTGAAGCCGAATGTGGCGGGTTGAGCGCCGAGACCGGGATGGAGATCGTCGCCCATCCATTTGAAAATCTTTTGATTGACTGCGCGCGCGATGTTGGGGCGACGGTGATTGTCCGCGGTCTGCGGGCTGTTGCGGATTTTGAATACGAATATCAGATGGTGGGTATGAACCGCCAATTGGACAACAGCATAGAGACCGTCTTTCTGATGGCCGAGGCGCAGCATCAGGCGATTGCCTCGAAATTGGTCAAAGAGATCGCGCGTTTGGGCGGGGACGTCTCAAAATTTGTCAGCCCGGCTGTGCGAGACGCCCTGTTGGTAAAATACCTCTGAGCGGCATATCCAAACCACGGCACCCACGCAAGGACAGCACTCTGATTGATCCGCGAAGGCCCACGCTAGAGGAATTTTCCCATCGCAGCCGCTGTGTCCAGCATCCGGTTTGAGAAACCCCATTCGTTGTCATACCAAGTCAGGATGCGACACATTGTGCCTTCCATCACTTTGGTTTGATCGGTCGCAAAGATCGAAGAATGCGGATCATGGTTGAAATCCATGCTGACCAATTTCGCGTCGGTCACCCCCAGAATGCCCTTCAGCGGGCCTGCGGCCGCAGCGTGCATGGCGGTGTTTATTTCGTCGACGCTGGTGGCACGTGTCGCTTCAAAGGTCAGATCCACCACCGATACGTTCGGGGTCGGCACGCGGATGGCAACACCGTCAAGCTTGCCATTCAGCTCAGGAAGCACCAGACCGACGGCTTTGGCCGCCCCGGTCGAAGTCGGGATCATGCTCAGAGCGGCGGCTCGGGCGCGGTACAGGTCCTTGTGCATGGTATCCAATGACGGCTGGTCACCGGTATAGCTGTGGATGGTGGTCATGAAACCTTTGGTCAGCCCGATCGTATCATTGAGCACTTTGGCCACAGGCGACAGACAATTTGTCGTGCATGAGGCATTTGAAACGACCACGTCTGCCGCGCTCAGCGCGGTATCGTTCACCCCATAGACAATGGTTTTGTCCGCGTTCGCGCCCGGCGCAGACACCAAAACCCGGCTCGCGCCGTTTTCCAGGTGGATCGCGGCCTTTTCGCGGGCCGTGAAGATGCCGGTGCATTCGAACACAATGTCGATATGGCTCCAAGGCAGATCCGCAGGGTTGCGGATTGCAGTGACGGCAATTGGGCCGTAGCCGACGTCGATACTGGTTTGTGTTGTCGTCACATCATGGGGAAAGCGACCATGGACGGAGTCATAGCGCAGCAAATGGGCGTTGGTCTCGACCGGACCCAAATCGTTGATTGCGACAATCCGGATATCTTCCCGTCCGCTTTCCACCAAAGCGCGCAATACGTTGCGTCCAATGCGACCAAAACCGTTGATAGCGACATTGATTGTCATTTTGACGACCCCTTTTTGCCCTTTTTTGCTTCTGCATGCCGACGCGCAGCGTTAGCGCTAACGTCTCGCGCGCCTCAAAACAAGTTTTTGCGCCCTTGGTCAAGGGGCCCTTTCAAAAGTGACCCGATAGGTGGCGGATTTAGCCCCAAAAACGCAGCAATTCGACCAGCCGCAAAAATTCTCGTGCCGTTGCCAAGAAGAATGCCCCGTCATTGCTTGAGACGTCAACAAAGACACCCAGTGTGATCAGCACGCCCAACACGATTGCCAGTTGATTGCTCATCAAAGCCTCGACGGCCGCGTCTGCGACCAATTAGGTGTTTTGCCCCAGCGCGTGATGGGTTTGATTAGTATTGAACCTTTCGGGCTCTGATGTCCAGAATTTGCAGATATCTCGCAGGCCTGTGACCCCCCATGCGTTCCATCTGCTCTGATTTTTGGCACAGCCACCAACGGGAGGTTGGCATGGGCGCGCAGCGTCATGCGGTGTCAGACGTGTTGGGCCAAAGCCTTGAGCCGTATCTTTTCGGATAAACTCAGCGATTTCGGTATAACGGACAATGTAAAGCGTTTTGTGACATCACAAGCCTGGCGGATTGCGACCGGATCTCGTCGTACGATCTGCCGCGCAGTTTGCGAACTTGGTGCCGCTTGTTTGGACGGGTCCGACGATGGCTTCAAGCTGGAGTTTGAGAATGGTGTTTCAAAGCCATGAACATCTCGACAAGTCGAGCGACAGAAAGACGATTTGATAAGTCATGGTGCATCGCTCAATCATGGGGTCCGACGGTGCGCCTGTCGTCGACAACAGCGATTCTGGTTGTCGCCGGTTCAGAGAGGAATTTATCCACGCGACAGGCTGCTTTCAACATTTCTTTGGAAATTTGATGTTGTCCTGGGTCACACGCATGACGTGCTGATGCAAACCCATTCTGCGCTATCCGCCTCCAGACGTTCGAAATCTGTGGCCAGATGCGATTGCAGACCCGCTTTATTCGATTGGTATAAAATGCGTCCCGCGGCGTCTGAGCGGCCCGCCAAATATTGGCCAAGCTTCGGTGCCAGCCAAGCCGATTTTTGCGCCTGCCGATGGGTTGGTTTTGTTTTCTCTCAGTCAATAAACCGCATCTGGGGGCGACGCCAAGGGCGGCGTGAACGCGCTGTTGCGCACTCTATGAAAGCTTGAACGGTGTGTTTGGTCTTGGCGCTCCCGTGAAAAATTTGTCTCGTAGTTTGTTCTTCTGATGGTCACAGATTATTAGCTGGGACTGTACACCCAGCCTCCATGGCGCGGGCCACAGGGCCGCTGACCAGGATAAAGAGCTGCGCATGGTCATTTGCATGCAATTTCCACCTGTTGACGACCTTTGAAACGTTGGTGATCAAGATCTCCATTTCCGGTACGTCGTCTGGCCCAAGTTCGATCATGGCGGCCCAGATTGGCGTTGAGGCCCGCTGGTGAATTCAACCTGTCGCTGGGATAATCGTTCCAGGAAGGGAGTTTACCGTCATCGTCTCTTCGGGTTGGAAGTGGATCACAGACCGGATGGACTCGCCCGCCTTGAGAAGGTCAAAGGCGGTGTTGATCTGTTCATGATGCATGTGATGGGTGATGTAGGGGTCAACATCGAAATCACCGCGTAGCCATTCATCGACCATACCAGGCAGTTGGCTGCGGCCCAGAACACCACCAAACGCTGTGCCCCGCCAGACGCGACCGGTCACAAGTTGGAACGGTCGGGTTGCGATTTCTTGGCCCGCACCCGCCACACCGATCACGGTGCATTCTCCCCA
>JBELMC010000039.1:0-25990 GCA_042096155.1 Dinoroseobacter sp. | reverse complement strand
GCGCTCGGCACCCATCATCACTTTGTCCTTAGCGCGTTCGAAATCCTCCATTGTTACAAAACGACGCCCGATACGCGCCGCCATCAACGCGCTCTCATTCACCAGATTCGCCAGATCTGCGCCGGAAAACCCAGGCGTACCACGTGCAATGATCCGCAAATCGACGTCAGGCCCCAACGGCACTTTGCGTGAATGCACACCCAGAATTTTTTCACGGCCTTTGATATCGGGATTGGGCACTTGCACCTGACGGTCAAAGCGACCCGGGCGCAACAAAGCAGGGTCCAAAACATCAGGGCGGTTGGTGGCGGCCACGATGATAATGCCTTCATTGGCTTCAAAGCCGTCCATCTCGACCAACAGCTGGTTCAATGTTTGCTCACGCTCATCATTGCCACCGCCATAGCCTGCGCCACGCGACCGGCCGACCGCATCAATCTCATCGATGAACACGATGCAGGGCGCGTTCTTTTTGGCCTGTTCGAACATGTCGCGGACGCGGCTGGCGCCGACACCGACAAACATTTCCACAAAGTCAGACCCTGAAATGGTAAAAAACGGAACACCCGCCTCGCCGGCGATGGCACGCGCGAGCAATGTCTTACCGGTGCCCGGAGGGCCCACCAAAAGCGCGCCTTTGGGGATTTTACCGCCAAGACGCGAAAATTTCTGCGGGTTGCGTAAGAATTCAACGATTTCTTCCAGCTCATCCTTGGCTTCGTCGATGCCTGCAACATCGTCAAACGTGACCCGGCCGTGCTTTTCCGTCAGCAATTTGGCTTTTGACTTGCCAAAACCCATCGCGCCGCCTCTGCCGCCGCCTTGCATGCGGTTCATGAAGAAGACCCAGATGCCGATCAGGATCAAGAACGGCAACAACGTGCCAACATACGCCAAGATGCCGTTTCGATCCTGCGCAAGCGCCTCGAAGGGCACATCATTGATCAAAAGCTGATCGGCCACATCAACGCCGTCGGGACGGATTGTGCTATACTGCGTACCATCCTTGCCGCGGATCAGCACCCGTTCACCGTCCAGTACCACATTGGCCACATTGCCCTGCTGAACACGGTTGATGAAATCTGAATAGGAAATGGATTGCTGCGACGAGCCCGATTGACCGCCGCTGAACAAATTGAATAGCGCCAAAATCAACAAAAAGAGAACGACCCAAAACGCGATATTACGAAGATTGCCCAAAGCGAGCTCCTTGCAAAGAGACCAAGTCTGGGCGTGTGGCCCAGGCATTCCTTAAGATAGAGATACCAACGCCATGTTCAACGTTATATTCTCAAATGATTCCGATGCGGCCAGTTAGGACAGCGAATAAAGGCAAATTCAGGACCAGCAGTTGCGATTTTCAGGCCAGCCGCCGCCACAACCTGACCATCCTGCCACAACGCGGGCAAGGAATACAACGCTGCGGCAGGCACACCACCAGGGCGCGCGACTTGGGCCAGACCATTTGGCCCCAAGGCCGCAATATGGCTGCTCGACGCCTCGGTTGGGTGTTTCAGGCGCCAAACGGTGTCCCAAGCCTGATCCGGCGCAGCTGTCTGATCACGCACTTTGCGCAGCTCTCGAACAACATGCAGTCTGGTTTTTCCAACGATGATCTGGCATCCGTGCAGCGTCGCGGATGCGCCACCTTGAACGTCGTCAAGCACCCGGGTCAGGCTGCTTAATCTGGGGCGATAAGCCGCGTGGGCTGTCCATTGAAGCGCATGGGCCATAAGACGTCGCTGGGTGTCCGGCTCTATCGTCGCGAAGACATCACGGTCGATTTGCAAATGGCCAAAACCCATGCGGACAGAGGCATCCGACATCATTTGCATTCTGTTGTTGAGGGCGTCACGTGACAATTGCATCGCAGCGGCGGTTGCCGCCAAACGGTCCGCTGTCAGCCCCAGCGCATCAAGATGCGACAACGCATTGCGGGCCTTGATCCGATCAAACCGGGGATCGGCATTGCTGGGGTCGTCCACGAAAGGCACCTTTAAAACCTCGACAAAATGCCGCAACTCAGCCCGCGTTGTGCTCAAGAGCGGCCGAAGAACATGCCAGCCATCGGCCGTTTGGCTCTGTGCAGACATGCCAGACAGCCCCTCGACACCAGAACCGCGCGCCAAGCGCATCAAAACGGTTTCGGCCTGATCATCCTGGGTATGCGCGAACAAGACATGCTGGATGTCGCCGCGCCAATCCTGGATCAGCGCACGGCGCGCATCGCGCGCGGCCATCTGCGTGTTGCCGCGACCATCCCAGCCCTGCCAGCGCAAAATCGCATGCTCGAGCCCCAAGACCGCGCATTCCGCCGCCACCATTTCGGCTTCTGCCGCGCTGTCGTCGCGCAGCCCGTGATCGACCGTCGCCACACGCAGCGCAATCCCCATATGCCTGGCCCATGGTACAGCAAGCGCCAGCATCGCCATTGAGTCGCCCCCACCCGAGACCGCCAGGCCCAGACGCGGTGGAAAATCGGGGCCAAGCAGACGGCCCATTTGTGTGGCAAACCTTTGGGGCAGATCAACCGCGTCCGGGTGGACGTCAGGGTCAGGGGCAGGCAAGCTCAGCCCGCGCAGTGTTGGCCTTTGTCGCAGCCGCAGCATTTGGAAACCGGACACCAACTTCGGACAAGGTCAGGCACGCTTCGTCCCTTTGGCCCAATTGATCCAGCGCAACCCCAAGTTTGTAAAGCGCGTCGGGCGCACGCACCCCCGCAGGATCACCCGAGAAACTGTCCAGATAGGCGCGCGCCGCGTTGGCCCAGGCCCCTTGCTTGCCTTCCGCTTCACCGCGCAGATAATGCGCTTCGCCGCTCAGCCCGCCGCCCGGATAGGTCTGGGTATAGGCGATCAGGGCCTCCACGGCTTCGGCATTCTGCCCATTGTCGAACAGCGCCTTGGCCCGGTCGAAATCGCTCTGCTCGCTCAACGCCAATTGCGGACCCGTGCTTTGCGCAGCAGGCTCTTGCGCGGCACCGACCGGATCGCCACCCAATGTAGTGCCCTCAGAGAGCTGGCTAAGATCGCCGCCTTCCAGCTCAAGCAACCGAAATTCAAGATCACCTATCCGTATGGTCCCATCTGCAACGATTCGATCCACGCGCAGCGACAGCGCTTCGGTTTGTGCGGTCAGGCGGGTCAGCTCCGCCTCGATGGCATTGACCCGGTCAAGGATGGCGTTTGGCAAGTTTTGTGATTGCGGCGCCCCAGTCGTCGACAGCTCGCGCTGCAAACTGCGGATATCGACGGCCAGAACCGTCAGGTCTTGGCGGATATCAGCCAAGGTTTGCGCACGATCTTGCGCAAATCCCGCCCCGGCCAAACACCAAAACGCAATCGTCAGACACCACCGCATCGATCAGACGCCCCCGGATGCGGCTTGCAAAATCGTCACAGCACGGCGATTTTTGGCGTAACAGGCCTCTTGCGAGCAGATCGCGATCGGACGCTCTTTGCCGAATGTCACCGTGCGCAGACGGTTTGGCGCAATGCCTTGGCTGACCAGATAATCCCGCGCCGCATTGGCCCGACGCGCACCTAGCGCAAGGTTGTATTCACGCGTGCCTTGTTCGTCCGCGTGCCCTTCGACAATCGCGGTAAAGCCGCTATTGGCGGCCAGCCAAGCAGCTTGCCCGGCCAATACGGTCTGCGCTTCAGACGTCAGACTGGCCTGATCCACTGGGAACAGCACACGATCGCCAACGGAGGCTTGAAAATACCCTGTCGAGCTGGGATCACCCGGTGCTGCGGCCTCCAACCCCGCGCCGCCTGTCGGGTTATCAAACAGCCCGTTTTGCGAACATGCGCCCAGACCCATGAGGGCTGTTGCGGCCAAAACCATCTTCATGCGAGGCATGATATTTCCTTTTCTTACCTGCAAGCCCGGTCTCACCGGAAGGTCCGGTGTGTCCCAGGGGTCTGCTCAATTGACGCGGGTCTACCATGTCTCAGCGCCTGCGAAAACCGCCGCATTAACGCAACAGCGGCGACCATGCCGGATCAGACGCAGAGCCCGGCGTCAGCACCTGGCGCAAATTCCGACCGGTGATATCCACCGAGTATAAAGAGGCCACCCCCGACGCCCCTGAGGTTTCGCGCGTGAACATGATCACCCGGCCATTTGGCGACCAGCTTGGCCCTTCATCCAGGAATGACGAGGTCAGCAACCGTTCCTCTGAACCGTCGGTTCGCATCACGCCGATATGAAAGCGGCCTGCATTTTGCTTGGTAAACGCGATCAGATCGCCCCGGGGCGACCAGACAGGTGTCCCATAGCGCCCCTCGCCCCGGCTGATCCGTTGCGGCGAATCGCCCGACGCGCTCATGATATAGATTTGTTGAGTGCCGGAGCGGTCACTCTCGAACACGATCTGACTGGCATCCGGCGAAAAGCTTGGTGCGGTCTCAATCGACGGGGCCGAGGTCAGGCGCCGCGGCGCGCCGCCAAGGGTTCTGCGATAGATATCTGTATTGCCCCCGATCGAGCTGGAATACACCACCGTTTGCCCATCCGGGCCAAAGCGCGGCCCAAAAGTCATCTCGTTTTCGGCATTGCCCAGGGGCGTTTGCGTCACCTGCGCCAGATCCAGCACATAAATTTGCGGAAACCCCGTGGCGTAGGACGTATAGAGCACCCGGTCGCCAGTGGGTGAAAAGCGCGGTGCCAGCACAATCGCCGCACTATCGGTCAAAAACTGCACATTCGCGCCGTCATAATCCATGATGGCCAAGCGCTTGGCACGATTGTCTTTGGGGCCGGCTTCCGACACGAACACCACGCGACTGTCGAAATAGCCGCTCTCACCGGTGATCCGGCTATAGACCGCATCCGCCACTTTGTGACTCATGCGACGCCATGTCTCCTGGGTCCCTGCGAACTGTAATCCCTGACCCAACGGGGCTTCAGAGAACACATCAAAAAGACGGAACTTCACAACCAGGCGCCCATCTGCCGCGATGGACACGGCGCCGGTCACCAAGGCTTGTGCATTGATCGCCTTCCAATCTGAAAACTGCACCGGTGAACTGAACGCCGTGATCTGACTTATAAATGCGTCTGGATTGATCGATCGGAACAGACCCGAGTTCACGAGATCGGCGCGCACGACTTCTGCGATGTCCTTGGCGAACGGCGCCGCCTGCGGTGTTTCCGCGACAAACGCGGGCACCGCCACAGGCAGCGGCTCGATCACGCCTTGGGTGATTTCAACCCGCAGCGGGCCTTGCGTCTGCGCCGACGCATGAGCGGCAAAAACACCAGCCGCACAGGCGAAGATGAAAGCTTGAAAGACACGCATGATACGCTCGTCCTTTGTCACAGTGCCACATCTGGGCCACATCTGGGCCACGTCTGTGCGCCAGTATCTCCCGAGCGGCCCCGTGCTGTCCAGCACCATCGGCAAAGTTGCGGCGCAAGAATGTGTCAGCCCCCGTGTCAGCGCAGGCGCATATCCTCGGGGTTAAAGGTCATTTCGATGGTTTTCCATTGCGCATATTTCTCTTCAGGAAGACCAAACCCGGTGCGCATCCCACAGCTGAGGATTGCACGGCGGGCGACTTCATAGGCGCGATTCGCCGCCGCCTCGGTGCCGCCGGAAAACGAAACCATCCGTAAAGAGCCCTGAATCGGCTTGGCATCACGGGTCAGCTCGACCGATACAATTACGGTGACCAAAAGCGCCTCAGAACTCAGCGCGCCAGTGTTCCAACAGCGCTCGACTGCGACGCGCAAGCCGTCTCTCTCATCCCGTGTCAAGGGCGGCCCAAGCGGAACAGCCGGGGCCGGTGGTGTTTGAGTGGTGTCCGCAAGCCCCCCGTTTGTCGCGTCGGCTGGCGAAGCATCCGCCGGACGCGTGGCCGTTTTGGGCCGCGCCGTGGGTCGAACCGAGCGGCGCGGCGCGCGCGACGTTGCCGTCTGTGTGACAATCTCGGTCGCAGCCTCTTCAGGCGCAGTTGCCTCGGTCGCTTCGACTACAGCCTCGTCAGAACGATCTGGCGATGTGGCTTCGCGCGTCACAGGGTCCGGCGTGGCATCTCGACTTGGGGCCGGTGCCGCTTGCGGTGCGACCCGCGGTGCAGGCGCGGGGGCCGGATCGGGGATCACGGGAGTTTCCGGCACCGGATCTGGCACGGGCGGAGGCGCGGGTGGCGCGGGGGCAATATCAGGGAGCGGCGCGGGCGCAAGCGCACTTAGATCGGGGGCGAGATCCAACACAGGCGCATCAGCGGGGCGCGCAACTTGTTGCGGCAACACAGGATCGGGTTGCACCACGGGCTGCACCGGATCAGCATGTACAATCGGTTGTTCCGGTGCGTCGGGGGCAGCAACGGCACCCGGTGATTGTGCGTTGAACGCATCGAGTTCAGCCGCCGTGATCAGCGTCACCTCGGCGAGATCCAACGGCGCGGGCGGATCTGTTTGAAAAAACACGCCACCGACAAACACCCAAAGGATCAATCCGCCATGGCCAATCGCCGAGATACGTGTGCCCGTCTGCATGGGCCGCGCCCTACCTATCGCTTGCCGGTACGGCGTCGTTCAAGCTTGGGCCGCCGGTCTCTGTGACAAGACCAATGTTGCGAAATCCACCGGCATTCAATGCGCCCATCACCTGCATGACGCGTGCGTACGGGATGCTGCCGTCCGCGCGCAGAAAAATCCGGTCATCGGCACGCTCGACCGCCACGGCACGCAGTCGTGGGATCAACTGGTCGGCTGGCACCTCGGTGGTCTGGATCACCAGCTTGGCATCGGCCGTCAGCGTAATCGTCAGCGGCTCTTCTTCGCTTTCTGGCAAGGCAGAGGCGGCCGTTTTGGGCAGCTCGACAGGCACGCCCACAGTCAACAAGGGTGCAGCCACCATGAAAATGATCAACAAAACAAGCATGACATCAACAAACGGGGTCACGTTGATCTCAGCCATCGGCTGAGCGCTTTGGCGCCGACCGCGGCCGCGGCGCCGTTTGCCGCCACCACTGCCCTTTTGGATCGCAGCCGCCATTGCTTAGCTGTCCAACTGACGCGACAGAATGGTCGAAAATTCGTCGGCAAAGGCCTCATAGCCGCCGCCCAAACGCTCGGCATCCGCGCTGAGTTTGTTGTAAAAGACCACCGCCGGAATCGCCGCAAGCAGACCCAAACCTGTCGCAAGAAGCGCCTCGGCAATCCCGGGCGCCACAACAGCGAGATTGGTGTTTTGGGCAATCGCAATCTGCTCAAAGGCATGCTTGATGCCCCAAACGGTTCCAAACAAGCCAATAAAAGGTGCCGTTGCACCGGTGGTGGCCAGAAAGCTAAGCCCCGATTGCAGGCTTTCGGTTTGTTTGGCAATCGTCAGGTCCATCACCCGATCAATGCGCGCGGCTGCATTCGGCATCATTAGTCCATCCTGACGTTGCGAGCGGCGCCACTCAATCATACCTGCAACGAACACCTTTTGCGACGCCCCTTGCGGGGTCGATCCGATCGCCTCGAACAGATCATCAAGCGCCGTGCCAGACCAGAATGCGGCTTCAAACTCGCCAATTTCGGTCTTCGCTTTGCGATAGACCAACAGCTTTTGGACTATGATCGACCAGCACCAAAATGACATCACGACCAGCAGCACCATCACGATCTGGACCGTGAGGGTCGCGCGCAAAAACAACGCCACCACTGAAAAGTCAAACTCAGGCGTTGCCGCCACATGTGAGGCTAGGGGAAGAATCATCGGCTGAAATCCTGCACGTCGAACCACGTTCACTGGGCGGAGGAGGCCGCCCGTTATCGCCCGAAATACGCGCTTGTCGCCACGATTGAAAGGCCCTCAGGCGTCGGTTTTGCGCCATTCCGCCTGGGCGATGCCATGTTTTAGCTGTTCAGGCAGGCGTTTGGGGCGACCAGAGCGATCCAGCAGCACCACGGTCACATCCGCGTGAAACAGCTTCTCGGCCCCCCGCCAGACGGTTTGGCCAAACACAACTCTGGCGTTTGTGGCCTTGGCGATGATCGTTTCAACTTGCAAAGCGTCATCAAATTTTGCCGGTTGCAGATAGTCCGCGACAACGCGTGCGACCACGAAAACCGCACCATCATTCGCTTTCAAAGCCGCTTGATCGATTCCCATTTCGCGAACCCATTCGCTGCGCGCCCGCTCAATGAACTTTAGGTAATTGGCATAGTAGACGATCCCGGCCAGATCGGTGTCTTCATAATATACACGCAGATCGAAACGATGGCTCATGACAAGGCCGCAAGACGCGCGCTGAGCCGCAAGGCATGGCTGGTTTGGTCGCTGGCCACCGGCAGGACCGGGTCATAGGCCGCGCGGATCAGCTGTGCGATACTGGGCTTGACCAACGCGCCACCGCCCGGAGTGACCAGCAAAGCCGAGCGGTCCGTGAACGCCGTGTCCGACCACAACAAGATCGTTTGCACCGCTTGTGACAATGCGATCGTTTCAGCGGGCAAAGACGCCATCGCAGCATCCATACGCACGAAAACAAACGCGGCTTTGATCCCACCGGCTTCGTCAAATCGGAAAAACCGGTATTGATTGGCGTCCGAAGCTTTCAACCGCGCCACCAGCGCGACCAGCTCCGGGATCAGCTTGTCCAAATTCGGGGTTTCGATCAGCTCTTGCCACGCGCGCAAAAAGAACACCATGAGGTTGCTGCCAAGCTCGGCATCCATTTCGCCCATCTCATGGCCAGACAAGTCGCAAACCGCCTCAAACGCCCCTTTCACGACACGCAAGGTTGCATCATCCACCCCAAACACCGTTGGGCAAATCGCGCGGCCCCAGCGGGCACATAAAAACTGCCCGTCCGCACGGGTGAACAGGGATTCAATCTCGGTGGGGGTCAGCTCTTGGCTGTCTAGAATGTTCAAATATCCAGATCCCTAACCTAACGCTCAAACAAATCGGTCCGGTCGGATTTGGGAGCCTGCAACCCCAAATGTTGCCACGCCTTGGCCGCCAACATGCGTCCCCGAGGGGTACGTTGGATCAATCCTTGCTGCAACAAGAACGGCTCGATCACCTCTTCGACCGCATCGCGGCTTTCCGACAACGCCGCGGACAAGGTTTCCACCCCCACGGGACCGCCGGAATAATTCTCGCCAATGACCCGCAGATATCTGCGATCTGCCCCGTCGAGCCCCAGATGATCAACGCCCAACCGGGTCAACGCGCTGTCTGCAATGGCTTGGGTCAATGTGCCGTCGCCCTCGACCAGAGCAAAATCCACCACCCGACGCAGCAGCCGCCCCGCAATCCGTGGCGTGCCCCGCGCCCGGCGCGCGATTTCGCGCACACCCCCATCGTGGGCCTTCAGTCCCAACAGCCGCGCACCGCGCGAAACAATCTGTTCCAACTCTGGCACGGTGTAGAATTGCAACCGCACCGGGATCCCGAAGCGGTCGCGCAGGGGTGTGGTCAACAAGCCAAGCCGAGTGGTGGCACCGACAAGGGTAAAGGGCGACAGCTCGATGCGAACCGAGCGTGCCGCAGGACCTTCGCCAATCACCAGATCCAGTTCGAAATCTTCCAAAGCGGGATACAGAACTTCTTCGACCACCGGGTTCAAACGATGGATTTCGTCGATGAACAGCACGTCGCGTGGTTCCAAATTGGTCAGCAGAGCGGCCAAATCACCCGCCTTGGCCAGCACAGGCCCCGATGTGGTGCGAAAACTCACGCCAAGCTCACGCGCCATGATCTGGGCCAGCGTTGTCTTGCCAAGTCCAGGCGGGCCATAAAACAAGACATGATCCATGGCCGCCTGCCGCTGCTTGGCGCTTTCCACAAAGACCCGCAGATTCGAACGCGCCTCGGCCTGACCGATGAATTCCGTCAAATTTTGCGGACGCAGGGCGCGGTCCTCTGAGGCGTCCTCAGGCATCGGCGTGGCACGCAAAGTGGGGTCAGTCTCGGTCATATGTTTTCCAAACCTGCTCGGCTCGTTGTAAGCTTAGCCCTGAGGCGCCAGCAGTTTCAATGCGGCACGGATCAAAGCCGCCTCGCTGGTGGCGCCCGCACCCGCCGCTTGCGCCACAGCGCCCGCCGCGTCGCCCTGCCCATAGCCCAGATTGACCAAAGCCGACAACGCCGCGGCCTGATCGCCTGCCTCAGAGGAGCCCGTCGGCGTGATCGGATCCACGACCGTGTCGGTCTCAGACCCAGGATCAACCGCGACAAGCGGGTCCGCCAATATGGCCCCCATCGCCATAACCTCAGGCGCTTTGTTCTTGAGCTCCAACACCACGCGCTGCGCGATTTTGGGTCCGACGCCCTGCGCTGCTCTGACGGCATTCCAATCGCCCAATGCAATAGCCCGACCAATACCATCGGCCCCAAGCGCCGACAAAATCGACAAAGCCGCCTTGGCTCCGATCCCCTGGACCGACACCAAAAGCCGATGCCATTCGCGCTCCAGCAGGCTTGGAAAACCGAACAATTGCAACAGATCCTCGCGGACCAAAAGTTCAGTATACAGCGCGACAGGCTCGCCCACCCGCGGCAGCGCGGCCAGGGTCCGGTCGCTGCAATAGACGACATATCCGACACCGCGCACATCGATCAGCGCATAATCCTTGGCACGGTATTCCAAAATACCGGTCAGTTTTCCAATCATACCTATGCCCCTTTTTTCCAGCGAGACGCTGTCTGGACGTGATGAGCGTGGCAAATCGCAATCGCCAAGGCATCCGCCGCATCCGCACCGACAAATTCGACCCCCCTCAGTTGGACCTTGACCATGTGTTGCACTTGTTCCTTGCCCGCATGTCCAACACCGACGACGGATTTCTTGACATGATTGGGGGAGTATTCGGCCACGTCGATCCCTGCCGCCGCCGGTACAACCATCGCGATCCCCCGCGCCTGGCCCAGCTTCAGCGTTCCTGCCCCATCGCGGTTCACAAAGGTCTGTTCGACCGCCGCGGCATCTGGCCCGAGCCGACATATGATCGCGGTCAACTGCGTATGCAGCGACAAAAGGCGCTGCGCCAGCGATTCACGGGCCGAAGACGTGCATTGACCATTCTCGATATGGCTCAGCCGGTTGCCATCGACCGCAATCACGCCCCATCCAAGGCTGCGCAAGCCGGGATCAATGCCAATTATCCGCATACTGCCCTCAGATTTCGTGTTGCCGCCTCAGTAGCACGAACAGCGAACATCTGCCAAGCGGTAACACGACATGTCGCTTTTGGCTCAAGTGTCATAAAACCGTCCTGACCCATACGGCCTTCGCGTCGCCGATGACAAAAAACGACACCGGAAGAGTCGTTTTTTTGTATAATTTGCAAAGTGTTAACCAATATTTTGGCCATGCGTTTTTTGCATATGAGATATGTAGAAATGCTGGCTTGTGGCCGAGGGATAAGCCCCCTAAGTGCGCTTCCAAACGACGTTTGACGACCTTGCCAAGACATCACAAAGGACACGATCATGGCTGCTTTTGAGACCACTCGCTCTTTGACGGACGGCCGCGCTATTGGGGCCGGCGTAACCCGTTTGTTCGCTTATGTTTTGGTGTCGTTTGCGGCATGGAATGACGCGCGCATCACGCGCAAGGCGTTGCGCAAGCTGACACTGCGCCAACTGGATGATCTGGGCCTGATCCCGGCGGATATCGAAGACATCGCGCAGGGTAAATTCCGCCGCTAAGGCCGCAGCCCGCGTGACCTAACTGTTTGACCCCGGATGTACGAGGGTGATCCTTTTGTCGGACTGGACGGATTGTCGGACTGGACGGACGCATTTTGGGACACGTGCGTCACGGGGATCACGACCACGCAGACCATCAGAGCAGCCATAATGCGCTCTGCGGTCTCGCTAACATCGGCGCTGCGATCTGGCAAAGAGCGAAAGCTATGATTGCAGCGCTGAGCCGGGCACTGGGGGTGCACCTCAAGACGCTGGCGAAGAGGCGCAAGCGTCAGACGGTGAAGGATCGAAAAACAGGCCCGAAGGATCCGCGTTCAACCATTCTCAGCACCGAAGAGAACGCGATGGTGTTTGCGCGCCGGCGGCACACGCTCTTGCCGAAGCCGGGACTGAGGAAAAGAAGCTCCATCTTTTTGTGGCCATGGACCGAACCCGCAAATTTGCGGTGTTACAGGTGGTCGACCAACGACCCGCCGCGTTCGGTCCAAGAAGGGCGGCCAGGACCTGCTGGAAATCTGCCATAGAAATGCCCTCGAGATAACGCCAGGGCCGCAATTCCTCGACGGAGTTGGCTGTGCGCATATGGGGCGGCAAGATAGACGCCGTGCACCGCAATTTCTCAGCCAAATCGCCGCGATCCCGAACGCGCGGCACTTTCCCATCCCAAGATCACGACCGCGTGCTCTGGCAGATGGCCATGTGGGATGCTCCGCCAATGGCCTGCTGGCCTGACCTGCGTGGGAAACTCCGCCAGCACAGTGCTCCGCTCAGCCTCGAGCGCCTGTTCGATCAATGCTCGCGCCCCAGGCCGGATCAAATCCGGCCGCCGATCGGCAGAAAATCTGTTTGGAGCGGGCCAGGCGGTGCGGGGCTCTCTCGTTCTGTGGCATATCCCGTTCTCTGCAGAGAATTGCGGCGCGTGACCACCGCCAAGATATACCGCCCCCCAGGGCCATCCCCAACTTTCGGCTGTTTTTCGATGACAGGCACCGCTTGCACATGGCCGCGCAGCAAGCGCGCTATGGGCGGGGCAAAACGCGTGCGATGGTCTGTGATTTTCCAAGCGGCGTACGTTGTCAGCCCACACAACCCAGCCTTGAAAGTCTTCGCTGTCGACTGCGAGCTGCCGCACGACCACACAAGGTTATCGTCACCGCCGTTGCAAGACAGCGCAAGACCACCGTCAACGCTCTCGTAAAAGCAGGCCCAAAACGGTTGTCTCAGACCCCCATGAAAAATTCAGTTGCCAAGCATCCGCATGAGGCGATCAAGCAGATGTTTTGAGGTCTGCGTTCAGACCCGTCTATCTTGGCAAACGCGCATAACGCGCCAATTCCGAGGTGACCGGATCCGGGCGCATCATAAAAGCCAAAACCTGCTGAACCCTGCCCCCCGTCGAAAAACTTTGCAACGTTTCGGCGTAGGTTTGTGCGGCGACATTGGCCAGGATCAGTGATTTCGTCGCGATCCCGAGGGCCAATATCACAATCGGACCCGTCACAAACAATCGTCCCAAAATCCGTATTCTGGCGCGCCGTTCCAAGCTGCGGCGATGAGCGCGTTCGATACGGCTTATGCGTTTTTGAAAAATACGATGTTGTTCAGCGGACATGAAAATACCTCATCAAAAAATTTGCAGATATTATAGCATTGATGCAGTCGGTGTTAGGCCGTGAATTGGGCAAAAATAGGAAAGGCTGCAGCTTTCCCCAGACAGACTTAACAGCGTTTTCTTCGATGAATCATGGACTTGTTTAAAAATAGGGCTATTTTTTCAAAAAATTGAAGCACTTAAATTGGCGTCGGCGCCTGTGATCTTGCTTCACTCTCGGGCAATGCTGCGCGCACTAAGCGCAACTTTTGGCGGCGTTTGGACGCTCAGGTGACATTGCATTGCTCCAAGAACAGCCCAGAGCTTGGTTCGGTTTTTGGCGCATTTTTTTCGAGCACGTGATCGGTTTTGGCCATTGGGTGCTTTTGGCAGCCCAGCGTTTCTGAGACCTACAAGCTGACAAGAGCTAGGGGCCCTTTGGGGGGATGCGACCACGCCAAGCCGTCGTCAGGTCGACCGCAATCCCTCAGATACCAACGGCGCAGATCAATCCGCACGCAGATCTGTCATGGTTCAGATCGACACCGGCTTTAGGATTGTCAGCGTGCGAGACAGCCGCGATCGCCGTCGATTTCGCCACAGCATGGCGGTGCTTAAAAAAACCAACGACGGGGCGAACAGCTTTACTTTTGCAGGGTCAAGCAACTCCAGTCGCCCAAGTCTCGCCGGGCGCTCAGCGTCAGGCCATGTGCTTGATAGGCGTGTGCAACCTCTTGGGCTTGTGCGACCAGCAGGCCCGACAGCACCACATGGCCCTTTGCCGCAACCACAGCGCACAGATCTGGCGCAAGCGCGATCAACGGGCCCTTCAGGATGTTGGCAAAAATCAGATCGAACGGGGCCGCCGCTTGGATAACGGGATGATCGACGCCCGCAGCTTGCAGACATGTCAATGCGCCGGTCATGTCGTTGGCCGCCAAATTGGCATCGGCCACTTCGACCGCGACCGGATCGATATCGCTGGCCAGGATCGCCGCTTGGGGCCAGATTCGCGCCGCCGCCATCGCCAATACCGCTGTGCCGCAGCCAATATCCGCGATATTGGATTTTGCCGCGCCCGCCGCCACCAGATCTTCCAGTGCCAAAAGACATCCCTTGGTTGTGCCATGATGCCCGGTGCCGAACGCCATCGCCGCTTCAATCAACAATCCGATCCGGCCGTTGGGCAATTTGTCGGCGTCGTGGCTGCCATAAACGAAAAAGCGCCCCGCCTCGACGGGTGCCAGCGCGCGTTTGACATGGGCCACCCAATCGGTTTCGGGCAGTTCGGACACGGCAAACGGCTTTGCGCCATGGGCCGCCGCCAACAAGGCCAGGCCGATCTCATCCGGTGTCTGGGTGAAATAGCCGCCCACTTCCCACAGACCAGAGTCGTCCTCGATCTCGAACACGCCGACACCATGAGGCGCTGGCCTGAGGTTTTCCATCGCAAGACCCAACGCCTCGGCGGGCAGTTTTCCGGACACTGTTGTCAGGGCGGTAAAGGTCGGCATATTTGGCTCCGCTCAGGGTGCTGCAGCGCGTAACGGCCCGTTGGCTGCCCGTCAAGCACGGCGCAAGCCCCAAAGGTTACTCAGCTGGGGAGGTCTGGCGCGACCCAAACACGGTTTCACGCCCTGCCACCGGATGGCGCGGTATCAGCAGCGACAACCCAAGCGAGGTCGCCGCCATCGCCGCGGCCACCCAATACACCCCGCCTGGTGAAACGATCCATAAATACCCCAAACCGGCGGGCAAAAACACCGCTGCAATATGATTGATCGTGAACGCCACTGCCGCCGTTGGTGCGATATCGGCTGGATCGGCAATCTTCTGAAAGTAGGTTTTGATCGCAAACGCCATTGAGAAGAAAATATGGTTCAACACATACAACACCGCCCCGACCATCGCCCCCCAGCCGAACCAGTAAATCCCGCCATATGCCAGAAAAATCAGCGTCAGCCCGATATACTCGAGCACCAGCATGTTGCGCTCTCCGTGGCGCCCGATCCACCATCCAACCACTGGTGCGATAAAGATGTTGGCCAGATAGTTGATCAAAAACAGCGCGGTGACCTCATGAACCTCAAAGCCGAACAGTTCGACCATCATGAAGGCCGCAAACACCGTAAAGATCTGCCTTCGGGCACCGGACATGAACTGCAACGCATAATACAGCCAATAGCGTTTGCGCAGAACCATCTTTTTGACCTGCGGGTTTGGGGTCTCAAACTGCGGATAGGCCAACCAGCCAAACACCGCGATGGCCACGCACAGCCCTCCGCTTGTCACATAGACAAACCAATAGCTCAGATCGAACAGCTGCCAGGTCAGCACCAATGTGCCGTAAGACAGCAGCGACGCCCCAGAGCCGACAGCCACAAGCCATCCCAACACCTGCGGCGCCCGCTTTTTGCTCAGCCATTGCAATTGCAGTGACTGGTTCACGGTCTCATAATAATGAAAACCGATCGAGCTGACCATCGTCAGGATCAATATACCGGTCAAACTGGGGAAAAACCCCGTCAGCGCTGTACCAATGCCCAAAAGCACCAGCGACATCACCCCAAGCACCTGCTCGCGGATAAAGATGATGATATAAATCACCCCGACAGCCAAAAATCCTGGAATTTCGCGGACTGTGTGCAGCCAACCGATGTCAACGCCGTCGAAGCCTGCGGCCTCGATAACAAAATTGTTCAAAAGCGCCGACCAGGTGGCAAACGCCAGCGGCATGGCGAAGGCCATCAAGAACAAAAGCGCTTCTGGTCTGCGCCACGCGGCCAAGTGCTTGGCATCTTCTAATTTTACAATCTGCATGGATCCGCTCTACGCGTCTGGTGTTGGCTTGGCGAGTGAAAACAGCGCCCTGAGGTCCATATCTTGGAAATTGCGATCAGTGCCAAAGCCGCGCCGGAGCCAGGGCGCTAGAGAAAACTTTGCGGATCGATATCGATGCTCAATCGCAGCTGCGCGGGCCGCTTCAGCTGGCGGACCCATGTCGCCAACGCCTGCTGCAAAGGCGCCGCTTTGTTCGCTTTGACCAGCAACCGCACGCGGTGGCGGCCACGGATCCGCGCAATCGGTGCGGCCGCGGGGCCAAAAACCTGTGCGCCAATCGCGCGCAGCGGGCCATCGTTTTGTGCCAAGGCCATGCCGACATCAAACACCATGGCAAGATCCGGCGCGCTTAAGATGATCCCTGCCATCCGGCCAAAAGGTGGCATGCCGACAGCTGCGCGTTCGGATGCCTCCGCGGTCCAGAATGCCTCTTCATCGCCTGTCAGAATGGCGCGGATCACCGGATGTTCCGGCTGAAAGCTTTGCAACAACGCCGTGCCTTGCGTTTCGACCCGTCCTGCGCGTCCGGCCACTTGGCGCATCAGTTGAAACGTCTTTTCCGCGGCCCGCAGATCCGATCCTTGCAAGCCCAGATCCGCATCGATCACGCCCACCAAGGTCAAGAGCGGAAAGTTGTGGCCCTTGGCGACAAGTTGCGTGCCAATGATGATGTCGGCTTGGCCCGCCGCGATGCTCTCTATGCGGTCTTTCAAAGAGCGAGCAGAGCCGAACAGATCCGAGCTGAGGATCGCCAATCTGGCGTCTGGAAACAACGCTGCGGCTTCTTCAGCCATACGCTCGACCCCCGGCCCAACCGGCGCCAGCTTGTCCGCAACCCCACAGCTGGGACATGCCGACGGAATCGCTTTGGACGCACCGCATTGGTGGCACACCAGGCGGTTTTGAAAGCGGTGTTCGACCAGTCGCGCGTCACAGTGATCGCATTCGATCTGGGTCCCGCACGCCCGACACAGCGTCACCGGCGCATAGCCCCGACGATTGAGAAACAACAATGATTGCTCGCCTTTTTGCAGGCGCGTCGCGATGGCCTTTTGCAGCGTTGGCGAAATCCAACGGCCTGCGGGCAAATCTTCGGATCGCATGTCGATGGCCTGCATTTTGGGCATTTGCGCCGCGCCGAACCGTGCGGTCAGATCCAGCCGCTGATACTTGCGCGCTTGCGCATTCACCCATGTTTCCAGCGACGGCGTGGCAGATGCCAAAACGACATGCGCCGCGCAAAGCAACGCCCGCATCACCGCCATATCACGGGCATGATACAACACGCCGTCTTCTTGCTTGTAAGACCCATCATGTTCTTCATCGACAATGATCACGCCAAGGTCCCGGAACGGCAAGAAGAGGGCCGATCGGGCGCCGACAACAAGATGTGCGTCGCCCTGCCCGACCATGCGCCAACATCTGCGTCTTTCGGTCATGGTCACACCGGAATGCCATTCTGCAGGTCGCGCCCCAAACCGAGCTTCAACACGAGACAAAAACGCCGTGGTCAGGGCGATTTCTGGCAGCAACACCAAAGCCTGACGTCCGCTGGCCAAGCATTTGGCCACGGCTTCGAGATAAACCTCCGTCTTGCCGGACCCGGTCACGCCTTTCAGCAATGTCGTTCCATAGCGTCCCGATCCAATGCTGGCACGCAGGGCCGCAGCCGCCGCCGCCTGATCCGGGGTCAGCGCTTTGCCCGGCAGATCGGGATGTAATGACGGATAGGGCAGATCGCGTGGGCTGTCTTCCTCGCGCAACGCGCCGTGCTGGACCAAGCCTTTGACAACCGACGGGCCCACCCCTGCCGCCTCGGACAGCTCGTTGAGGGTGACGGCGGCCCCGCCATAAGCCTGCATCGCGTCAAGCACGCGCTTGCGCGCATCCGTCATTCGGACTGGCGCTCGGTCGCCCAATCTGTAAACGCGGCGCATCGACTGCGCCCCTCCCAACCCGGGTGCGCGAGTCGCCAGGCGCAACATCGCAGGCATCGGTGTCAGCGTGTAATCGGCACATTTGCGCAGAAACGCACGCATCTCGTTTTGCATCGGCGCGGCATCCAACACGCGGATCACCGACCGAACCTTTGCCCGATCATAGCCGCCTGTGCCTGCCCCCCAGACCACACCTAAGACCTTGCGTGGCCCCAATGGAACTTCCACAAAATGACCGGTGCTGCAGCCCCCTTCGGGCGCCTTGTAATCAAGCATCCGATCCAACGGTTCGGTGATCCACACCCCGACCAGCAGGCCTTCGCCGAATTCGGGCTCTGAGACAGGCTCAAACACCGCGAACTGCCTCTTCCGAGCACCAGAAGTTTGCGCTAGACACGGCGCACCGTCTTCTTAATCCGAAAGTAGCTTTCATGAAATTCTTCGTAGACACCGCCGAAATCGATGCCATCGCCGAGCTGAACGATCTGGGTATGGTCGATGGTGTGACCACCAACCCGTCGCTGATCATGAAATCTGGCCGTGACATACTGGAGGTCACCAAAGAGATCTGCGCCCTTGTCGATGGCCCTGTATCGGCTGAAGTCATCGCAACCGAGGCCGACGACATGATCGCAGAGGGCCGCAAACTGGCCGCCATTGCCGACAACATTGCGGTCAAAGTCCCATTGACATGGGCCGGTCTGAAAACCTGCAAGGCGTTGTCAGACGCAGGGCAGATGGTCAATGTCACGCTGTGTTTCTCCGCCAATCAGGCTTTGTTGGCTGCCAAAGCCGGGGCCACGTTTATCTCGCCGTTTATCGGACGTCTCGATGATATCAACCTCGATGGTATGGATTTGATATCGGATATCCGGACCATCTACGACAATTACAGCTACGACACTGAGATTTTGGCGGCCTCGATCCGCACCGTCAACCACATCGCAGATGCCGCCCGGATCGGCGCTGACGTCATCACCGCCCCACCAGCTGTGATTAAAAAGCTGGCCGATCACCCCCTGACAGACGCGGGACTGGACACGTTCTTGCAAGATGCCGCCAAAGCCGGGATCAAGATTGTCTAGCCAAAACCTGCGTTTCGCGGTGGCCCTAGACACCGCGAAACGTCGCAATTTCAACGCCTATGTCCGAAACACCGCACTTGACCCAGCCGTGCAAAAAAACCAAAGCATAGCGCCGCAAATCACTGTATAACACAATAAAAAGACGAGACGGAGCACAGGCATGCCCCCCCCAACCGCCCTGGACAACGATGATGTACGCGATTTGATCTTGGCCGAACCGGAAAAGGTGCTGGAAGATTCAGAATTGATGAAAGCACTGATTGCCGCCAATGAACGCACGCTGGGGGGCAATATCGTCGATTTGCGCGGCATTGCGATGGAACGTATGGAAGCGCGGCTGAACCGGTTGGAAGACACCCATCGCAGCGTGATCGCAGCAGCTTACGAAAATCTGGCGGGCACCAACCAGATCCACCGCGCGATTTTGCGGATGATGGACCCGATGGAATTCACGCCGTTTCTGCAAGGCCTGGGTGGCGAAGTCGCCGAGATCCTGCGTGTCGACAGATTGCGCCTTGTGCTCGAGGCCGAAGATGCCGCCCCCGACGCCACGCTTGCCCCGCTCGAGGGGGTCCTGTTGGCTGTGCAGCCCAGCTTTATCGACAGCTACATCACCGAAGGCCGCGACATGCCAATCCGCAAAGTCACCTTGCGCCAGGTGGCGCAAGTCGAGCAGCAAGTCTATGGCCACCAATCCGATTTCATCCGATCCGAAGCGTTGCTGAAGCTGGATTTCGGCACGGGGCGTTTGCCGGGCCTGTTGGTGCTGGGCGCCGAGGATCCGCATCAGTTCCGCCCCAATCAGGGCACGGAGCTGTTGACCTTTTTCGCCAATGTGTTCGAGCGCGCCATGCGCCATTGGTTGGGCTGATCCGCGATGTCGCTGATCTCGCCGGAGGGGGCTGAGGCACTCAGCGATTGGCTGGGCTCGATCCGCGCGCTTGACGCCAAATCAGACGCCACGATTGAAGCCTATCGCAACGACGTGGCGGGGTTTTTGGGGTTTTTATCCAGCTATCACGGCAACCGTGCCAGTCGTGCGGTCTTGGCCAATGTTCAAACCACGGACATACGGGCATGGATGGCGTCTGAGCGCGCGCGAGGGCTGGGGCCGCGGTCCTTGGCGCGGGCGCTGTCCGCTGTCAAAGCGTTCTACCGCTGGCTTGCGGATCGCGACGGGTTCGATCCAACGCGGGTCTTGTCGACCCGTTCACCCAAATACACCAAACCGTTGCCCCGACCTCTGTCGCCCGAGGGCGCGCGCAAAATGCTCGCAACACTCGAAGTTCAAGCCCGCGACAGCTGGATCGCTGCCCGTGACACGGCGGTGGTGACGCTGCTCTATGGCTGCGGATTACGTATATCTGAAGCCCTTGGCCTGACCCGCGGCGACGCCCCCTTGCCCGATATGTTGCGCATCCGCGGCAAGGGCGACAAAGATCGGTTGGTGCCGGTTCTGCCTGTCGCACGACGCGCCGTTGATGAGTATCTCAGCCTGTGCCCCTATGAGGGCGCGCCCGATGCACCTTTGTTTCTGGGCAAACGCGGCGGCGCGCTGAACCCGCGCCTTGTGTCGCTTGCCATGGAAACGGCACGTCAGCAGCTGGGGTTGCCGTCCAGCGCGACGCCTCACGCGATGCGACACTCGTTCGCGACCCATCTGTTGAACGCCGGCGGAGACCTGCGGGCAATTCAAGATCTTCTGGGTCACGCCTCGTTATCGACCACTCAAGCCTATACGGCCGTTGACTCGGTTCGCTTGATGGAAGTCTACCGCAATGCCCATCCCAAGGCTTAACCGGTTGCGACAGGCCCGGTTTTGCGGCATGTGTTTGCGATGAGCACCCGCAATCTTCGCGCCCTTTCCATTCATTTTCTCACCGCAACCGGTGCGGTCTTTGCCATGCTCGCCATGATCGAGGCGGTCCAGCAGGACTGGCCGATGATGTTTGTCTGGCTGGTCGTTGCCTTTATCGTCGACGGGATCGATGGCCCTCTGGCGCGAAAATACGATGTAAAGACCCATGCCGCGCAATTCGACGGCGTGCTGCTGGATCTGATCATCGATTATCTGACCTATGTGTTCATCCCGGCCTTTGCCTTGTTCTATTCGGGTCTTTTGCCCGGCTGGACAGGCTGGTTTGCGCTGTTGCTGATCATCTTCGCCAGCGTGATCTATTTCGCCGATACGCGCATGAAAACCGCGGACAACTCGTTCCACGGCTTTCCGGGATGTTGGAATATGCTGGTGCTGGTGCTGTTTGCCCTCACCCCGCCGACAGCGCTCAGCCTGATGGTGATCGGAACGTTGGCTCTGGCGATGTTCCTGCCGCTGAAATTCGTCCATCCCACCCGCACAGTGCGCTGGCGCAAGGTGACGCTGCCGGTGGCACTGGCCTGGACATTCTTTGCCGGATGGGCCGCATGGGTGGCGTTTGACCCACAAAGTTGGGCCCATTGGGGATTGGTGATCACCAGCGTTTACCTGCTCTGCGCAGGCGTGATGCAGCAGATTATCCCCTCCAACACCACGGCTGAACCGTAAGACCGCAGCGCTGCCAAACCACCTGACGGCCTACGACCCCAACACCGTAAATCGAGACCAGCGCTTCACCCCAAAATCCACGAGACGGGCCGTGTTCACGCACGGCCCAAAACAGCTGTCGCGACAAGATGCAGCTCAAGTCCAGGCACCGCTCCATAGCCGTCATCAATTTCTGACGCATCATGCCATAGACCATCGACGCGGGCTCAAGCAGGTTAATGATCGCACTCATATAAACTTACGGCATCGATACAAAAATACCTACGACAGAATGAATCTCAAATGAATGGACGAAATTAATTCTATTCGGTATCGCTTTGCCAAACCAATTCTTTAAGTAGGCTACGCATGAAACTATTTCCACAAGACGATGGCGTCATCTTATATGAAACTGACTTCGAAGATGATGTTCTTGACCGAAATTCAATCTCAAAACAACTGTCTGAACTTGTTGACCGAATAGAAGATCCAATAGTCATAGCGCTTGATGACAAGTGGGGATCTGGAAAGACATTTTTTCTCAAAAGGTGGGTTGCGGCTCGTACCACCCAAAACAATGGCACCGCCACAACCATTTACTTTGACGCATTCGAAAACGATTATCTGACAGATCCTCTCATTTCCATCATCACCGCGGTCAGTGAACGCATTGCGGACAAGCAACAGAAGACAGTAAACGAATGGAAAACAGTTGCTACTAAACTTGCAAAGCCAGCATTGGCGATTGCCCTTTCGATCGTAACGGCTGGTGCGAAGCAGCATTTAGATGAAATCGGAGATATGATCGCAGATACCACAAGTGCCGAGGCCAAAGATGCCATAAAAGACATTTGGCAAGTTGAAAAAGACCGAAAAGATGCGATGCTTGAGTTTCGAAAATTGCTATCAGAACTGACACAGACGCAAGGCGCACCGATCGTTATTGTTGTAGATGAGTTGGACCGCTGTCGGCCCGATTATGCTCTGACTGTCTTGGAAGTTATCAAGCATTTTTTCTCTGTACCAAAAGTCCATTTCATACTCGGCGTCAACGGAACGGCTTTAGAAAGTATCGTCAAGGCGAGATACGGCGCGGAAATCGATGCAGAGAGCTACCTGCGAAAATTCATAAACCTCTCGTTTTCACTCCCTCGTGCATTCGGTGAACGTGGTGAGGTGAGCGTTATTGAAAAATATGCATCGAAGCTGATTAGGGATATGGGTCCGCACAAGCACATTCCAAACCGTTGTGTAAGTTTACTGAAATGCGTCGCTCACACACGGGATGTCTCACTGAGAGATATCGGCAAGATCCTTTCCAAAATTGCTTTGATGCCTGAAGACGTTCACAAAAAGGACTTCTTCAATAAAAAATTGGATGTCGATACCCTCTGCGCACTTGTTGTCACGTCGGTGATAGACCCTCAGCTTCACGCAAAACTTGTCGCGGTAAATGCCGAGACGTCCGAACTCAGAAATTACCTCTCGGCTCCCGCAGAAAAAACCATGAAAAACTCCGGTACCGGAGAAAACACTGCCTATGATTCTGAAGTTACAACGTGGCTTGCGATTCTCATCTTTTGTTGCGGGAAAGAAGAGATAGAAGAGGTTCAAGACCTGCCTTCTCATTGGAAAACGATTGGAAAAACCCATGATGGAAACCATCTGTTCGGGGATAGAAAATCTATAGCGCCCAGAATCCAAAAAGATTACATTGAAATATTTAAAATTTAACGCTCAGCCTATTGTGTAAGGACTATAAGCTTCAAATGCAGCTTTTGAATCTTTTATCTGCGCTCAAGCCTTCCCGTGGATGTGGATTTTAACAGGTCGCGTTGAAGATAAAAAGGCTCAACGGCTGAGAGCTTCGTGGACGATTGGGAATAGGCCAGCAAGCTCGCTCTACCCCGGATCAAAAGAGTGTGATCCGAATGCCCTATGGGTGCCTTTCTTGTCGGGTGTTTTTCGTTTGTCGGGGCTGCGGGCGGTGGCGCCGTGGGTCATGGGTGCGGCGAAAGCCGCGCCGCACGCCCCACCTGACCCGTTATCCCAAAGCCGCGTCACACCGCTGGCAGACACCGGCATGACGGTACTGACCAACATCGCCCAAGATTTTCCAACAGCGCTGACATTTCTGGCCCTCAGCCCTGGCGAAGACCACCGCAATGTCATCTGACCCGGCCATCTTGAAGGCCCCCTCAGGGGCGGTCTCTTCTGACAATGTGATCGCCGATGTGATGCACAAGTCCTCAAATGGCACCGTGCGCAGGATCGCAGCCGTGTCCGCCGTGACATAGACCGTCGGCGCGGCTTCCAGCGATGCGCCGATAACTTTTTCGGTGCGCTCGATTTCCAACGCGCCGGTCACCACCCGGCGCACTTTGCGGATGATCGCCCATTTCGCGGCCAGGGCAGGATCACACCACGCGCCTGGCGTTTCGGGAATATCGATCAAATGGATCGAGCTCTCCTCGCCGGGGAACCGCTCCAGCCAGATTTCTTCCATGGTGAACACCAAAATCGGCGCCAGCCAGGTGGTCAGACGGTGAAACAGAATGTCCAGCACCGTGCGCGCGGCCCGGCGGCGGTCGGTATCGCCGTCACAATACAACGCATCCTTGCGGATATCGAAATAGAACGCAGACAGATCGACGGTGGCAAAGGTGAAAACCGCCTGGAACACGCCCTGAAAGTCATATGACTTGTAGCCCTCACGCACAATTTTATCGAGCTCAGCCAGACGGTGCAGGACCCAGCGCTCCAGCTCTGGCATGTCGGCAGGCGCAACCCTGTCCGACGCGCTGAAATCCGACAACGCACCAAGCAGAAATCGCATGGTATTGCGCAACCGACGGTAGCTGTCGGCGGTGCCCTTCAAGATCTGTGGGCCAATACGCTGGTCATTGGTATAGTCGGTCTGCGCCACCCACAACCGCAAGATATCCGCGCCATATTGCTTGACGATGGTCTCGGGCACGATGGTGTTGCCGATCGATTTGGACATCTTCATGCCCTTCTCGTCGAGCGTGAACCCATGGGTCAGCACACCGCGATAAGGCGCCCGCCCTTGGGTGCCGCAGCTTTGCAGCATCGACGAGTGGAACCAGCCCCGATGCTGATCCGTGCCCTCCAGATACAAGTCAGCCAGCCCGTCATCGGACCCATCCGCCCGGTCACGCAGCACGAATGCATGGGTTGACCCGGAATCGAACCACACGTCCAGGATGTCAAACACCTGGGTATAGGCGGCCGGATCATACAGCCCTTCCAAGAAGCGCTGTTTCGCGCCATCCTTGTACCAGGCATCCGCGCCCTCGGCCTCGAACGCGTCAAGCACACGGGCATTCACTTCTGGATCGCGCAACAAATAGTCGTCATCTGCAGGTTTGGCCCCAACTTTGGTAAAACACGCCAAAGGGACGCCCCATGCGCGTTGCCGCGACAACACCCAATCGGGGCGCGCCTCGATCATGGCGTGCAGGCGGTTGCGCCCGCTTTGCGGTGTCCAGGTGACCAGTTGATCTATGCTGGTCAGCGCCCTTTCACGGATTGTCTGACCGTAAGTGTCTTGCCCATCGCCCACCGGCCGATCAATTGCGGCAAACCATTGCGGCCGGTTCAGCCGGATCACGGGCGCCTTGGATCGCCACGAATGGGCATCCGACAGCGTGATCCGCTGACGCGCCAACAGCGCGCCGATGTCGACCAGCTTCTCGATGACGACCTTGTTCGCGTCACCGGGTTTGCCGTTTGGCTGGATCACCCGCGCGCCCGCAAAAAACGGCAGATCGGCACGGAAGCTGGAATCATCCAGGATGTTATAGGTCATGTCCAGACCATGCCTGACCCCGATCTGGTAATCATCATCGCCGTGGCTGGGCGCGGTGTGGACAAACCCAGTGCCCGCGTCATCAGTGACATGATCGCCAGGCAAGAGCGGCACGTCAAAATCCCACTCGCCGCCTGCACCCGTGGCACCGCGCAAGGGGTGGGCGCATATCAGCCCAGCCAGTTCATCAGCGCTGACGCTGTCGAGGCGCCGCACCATCGTGTCGTCCAACCGCGCGCTGGCAAAGATCGCGTCCGCCAAGTCATCGGCCACGATGTACTGATCGCCAATGCGGGCCCAGCATTCCTCGGGCCGATCCATGATTTCGTAGACACCATAAGAGATGTCCGGTCCAAAACAGATCGCCCGGTTCTGTGGGATCGTCCAGGGCGTTGTGGTCCAGATCACCACATCAATGGTCCGCGTGTTGAGAACATGAGAGGCATCAACATGGCGAACAACTGGGAACTTCACCCAAACCGCGTCGGATTTTCGGTCGTGATACTCAACCTCAGCCTCGGCCAACG
>JBELMC010000038.1:0-26086 GCA_042096155.1 Dinoroseobacter sp. | reverse complement strand
AAAAGGCCGCATAAATGAGTTCAGAGACCGGAATGTAAACGCGACAAGTCCATATATCAATGGGTTATGTGGTGGCGGAGGCTCAGGGATTCGAACCCTGGGAGGACTTTCACCCTCGTCGGTTTTCAAGACCGGTGCATTCGACCACTCTGCCAAACCTCCGCTCGATGTTGGGTAGCGCGCGTGCGATGTGAGTTCAAGCCTTTTGCGCAGAACAAACCTCACCGATATTCGGTGAACAACTCGAGAGCTTTCTCGGGTGCGGTCGGATCGACGAAGCCGTTCTCGCCTGCTGCGATGGCGGTCGTTCGTTTGTGGGGACTGCTTTCAAGCCGATGCGAGCGTTGCCAAACGTTTGAGGTTTTGAGTGGTGGCGGCGAGAAAGAATTCGTCGTTGGCTCCTGACAGGCCCCGGAGCCTGAGACGGGTCAGCTGCGGCTATCGCTTCAGATGCGCAAACAGCATTTCGACTTTCTTCCGTTTGCGCGGAGTTTCGTGAAAGCCGTCGGTATCGGCCAAGGCACGCGCTGCTTCGCGGGCCTCTGCGAAGCGGCCATGGCGGTTTTTTGGAAAACGTCCAACATTCACGAACACTGCCTGTAGGCCCCAGTTGGCAGACCCATCGGTCGGCAAGGTTGAGAGGCACGTCTTGGCAAAGCTGAGTCTCGGAGCGAGTGGCGCGGGGATCAAGCATCTCAAATCAGAGAAGCGAACACAACCTGTCTTGGCGGGCGTTTTTTTAACGATGTCCACAGTTTTTGACCGTTTGAGATGTCAGGACTTTCCTCGCCGCTTGGGACAGGTTAGTTTACGATCCATAAGATGACAGCCATCGGGCGTTTTCGAAACAAAGGGCGCAATCAGCTCTATTTTGGGTCAAAGACAAGACCAAGAGGGACAGGCATGACGATCGCTTGGAGCGGACGAAAAACGCAACTGGGTGTGGCGATGGCGGTGCTATTGTCGCTCGCGGCATGTGACGAAACCGGAAGCTTCAATTTGAGCGGTCCTGCAGGACAAAGCGGTGACGCCACGCGCTCGGTCGAACGCGATATCGAAGCCCCCAATGTTTATCAGCTCACCGATATCGGGCTTTGGGATGGACGTCCCTCGCTGGGTGGCGTTTGGGTGGCAGAGCCCGACGTGACCGACCCCGAGCGGGTCATCATCCGCAACGAACTCAACGGGTCCTTTGTGATCGGGGCCTTGTTCCGGCGCGAGCGCAACACCCCTGGACCACGGCTCCAGGTGTCTTCGGATGCTGCGGAGGCACTGGGTATGCTGGCGGGGCAAACCGCAAAACTGAATGTCACCGCCCTGCGTCGCCAAGAGGTTGCCCCAGAGCCAGAATTGCCATCGGTGTCCATTGCAGGTGGCGACATTTCTCAAGAGGTCTTAACGACCACGGCGGCAGAGGCAATAGCCGCCGCCGAAGCCGCAGGACAGGCGAATGGAACAACCGAGATACAACCACGCCCGCAACCGGCCACATCTTCTGGGGCAGCGCTCCCGGCATCTGGTTTGACCAAACCCTTTGTCCAAATCGGGATCTTCAGCATTGAGCAAAACGCACGCAACACCGCCACCAGTCTGCGCAATGCGGGCTTGATTCCGACTGTGCGGGCTCAGACCGGGAACGGAAAACCCTTTTGGCGGGTTGTCGTTGGCCCTGCGCCAAACTCAGCCGACCGATCCAATATTCTGAGCACCGTCAAAGGTCTTGGATTCTCGGACGCCTATTTCGTCACCAATTAACCGCCAAGGATTCTTCGTTCGATGCGTTTCATCGCCTGTTTGTTCGCTTTTTTCGTTATGTCTCTGCCGGCTTCGGCTACGTTCGAAACCCGAGCTACGGCGGCTTGGGTCTATGATGTGGCCTCTGGCACCGTCTTGTTGTCAAAAAATGCGGACATTCCAATGCCGCCAGCATCAATGTCGAAACTGATGACATTGAACATGTTATTTGAAGCCTTGCGCGAGAACCCTTCGGTCACGCTGGACACGCAATTCACGGTCTCTGCGCGTGCGCAAGCGATGGGCGGATCGACGATGATGCTGCAAAAAGGCGACCGCCCCACGGTCGAGGAGTTGATCAAAGGGGTAATTGTTCAATCAGGCAATGACGCAACGGTGGCGATTGCTGAAGGGCTCGCGGGAACTGAAGATGCCTTTGCGCGCCTGATGAATGATCGCGCCAAAGCACTTGGACTGCAGAACTCGACCTTTGCCAATGCCAGTGGCTGGCCCAACCCAGCCCAACGGATGAGCATGGAGGACCTCGGATTTCTGAGCACGCGCCTGATCACGGAATTTCCGGAATATTACGGCTATTTTGCAATGAAAGAGTACTATTTCAAAGAACGAGCGCCCGCCAATCGGTTCAACCGAAATCCGCTTTTGCCGTTGGGGATCGGGGCGGATGGCCTGAAAACCGGCCATACTCAAGAGGCCGGGTACGGGTTGACTGGGTCAGCCGTGCAGGGTGCGCGCCGTGTGGTTTTCGCGATCACCGGCTTGCAAAGCGCCACTGCGCGGGCTGAGGAAGCCGAGCGGATCGTCAATTGGGCCATGCGCCAATTTGTCGAACGCCGTGTGATCGACGCTGGCACACGGCTGGCCGATGCGCCGGTTCATTTGGGCGCAATATCCCAAGTGGGTTTGGTCACAGCTGAAGATCTGGATCTTGTGCTGCCGCTCTCGGGCGCCGAACGACTTGACGCAGAAGTTCGATTTACCGGCCCGATCCCCGCCCCCATCACCGCGGGTCAGACGTTGGGCGATTTGATCGTCACAATTCCAAATTTACCTCCCGTTACGGTGCCGTTGGTTGCCGAGACAGACGTGGCTGAAGGTGGTTTGGTGGGACGTGTCCGGGTCGCTGCCCGCATGCTTTGGGCGGAGCTGTTTGGGGCCAATGCCGCGACACCATGAACACAAGGGCTGGCCTTTTTATAAGCTTTGAAGGCATTGACGGGTCCGGAAAATCCACCCAGTCGCGCCTTCTGGCGGATCATCTTCGCAGCCTCGGTGACGATGTGGTCCATACGCGCGAACCCGGCGGTTCGACCGGGGCTGAAGAAATTCGGGCGCTGGTGTTGCAAGGCGAGCCGGACCGCTGGTCGCCCGAGACTGAGATTTTGCTCTTTACAGCTGCGCGGCGCGACCATTTGGAACGTACGATCAGACCTGCTTTGTTGGCCGGAAAGACGGTGATCTGCGATCGCTTTGCCGATAGCACCCGAATGTATCAAGGCATCAGTCGGGGTGATTTGCGCGGTTTGGTCGACGCGTTGCACACGCTGATGATCGGGGTGGAACCGGATGTGACTTTTATTATCGATATGGACCCAAGTGAAGGCTTGTCGCGTGCCAAAGCGCGCCGCGGCATCGAAGAACGGTTCGAGGATTTCGGAACCGAGCTGCAAGTCAAGATGCGGGCGGGGTTTTTAGCCCTTGCGCAACAGTTTCCCGATCGCTGCGTGGTGATCAGCGGCGCGCAGTCCCCCCAGAGGGTTGCCGCCGACATTATAGCCGCGCTTGACCGGCAATGAGCGCTGATGTCGACCTGCCGCTGTCAGACCAGGCTGAGGGTGCGTTGCATCCCCGGGCGACGGGTCAACTGTTGGGCCATGCATCGGCCGAAAAGGTTCTGCTTGACGCTGTTGCCCACGACCGGCTGCACCATGCCTGGCTGCTGATCGGCCCCAAAGGGGTTGGCAAAGCAACTTTTGCTTGGCGCGCGGCGAGGTTTTTACTTGCCACGCCGCCTCAAGACCCGATCGGCATGTTTGGCGCGCCGCCTGCCGCGCATAGCCTTGATATTCCGGCAGATCATCCAGTGTCGCGACGGATCCTGGCCGGATCGGAGCCACGATTGATGGTCCTCAGGCGCCTTTATGATGCGAAAACCAAGCGGTTCAAGCAGGCGATCACCGTCGATGAGGCACGCAAATTAAAGGGATTTTTCGCAATGAGTGCGCCGGATGGGGGGCGCCGCGTGGTGATCGTCGATCCAGCGGATGAGTTGAACGCCAACGCAGCCAACGCGCTGTTGAAGGTGCTGGAAGAGCCCCCCAAGCATGTCGTCTTGTTCTTGGTCAACCATCAGCCCGCACGACTGTTGCCCACCATTCGTTCGCGCTGTCGCACGCTGCGGTTCTCTCCGTTGGGTCCGCAAGACCTTGCAGTGGCCCTGCATACTGCGTGTGAAGATCCACCTCATGGCGATCTTTTGCGCACAATTTCGGTGCTGGCGGATGGCTCTGTCGGGGCCGCGCTTGGCTTGCATCAAAGTGGAGGGGCCGTGCTGTATGCGCAGGTCATCGGGATGCTGGACACCCTGCCCAGATTAGATCGCGCTCTGGCCGTCGCCTTGGCCAATACATGTGTTGGACCCGACGGAGCCGCGCGGTTTACTTTCGTGATCGATATGATCGAGCACGCACTTTTGCGGCTGGCTCGGCGAGGCGCGACCGGAGCGCCCTTGCCAGAAGCGGTGTCAGGCGAAAATGCGGTTCTTACGAAGTTGTCGGGCACGCCCCATCAAGCCCGTGCATGGGCCGAAGCTGCAAGTCTTTTGACACAGAAAGCCCGGCGCGGTGCCGCGGTCAATCTCGATGCCCCCTCTTTACTGCTGGATTTGATTCATGGCCTACAAAGCGTCGCCCGTAAATCCCTGTGATTGCGGTCCTGGGACCAACGCATCTTCTTGTCAGACAAAGCCCATCGCCGTCGATATAACGCCAGCGCTTGACGCTTCGCCAGGGCTGCGGGATATGTCGAACGAAGTTTATGACCAGATCGGCCGCCGCGCCTGTCCCAAGCAAGGCCAACGTCATCATGTCCAAGCCCTTGATCACTGATAGCCATTGCCATCTGGACTTTCCCGATTTTAATGGCGAGCACGCGGTGCTGATCCAGCGTGCGGCCGAGGCTGGTGTTCACCGGATGGTGACGATCTGTACAAAACTGCGTTGCGAACCGGACATCCGCGCCTTGGCCGAACAGTTTGACCAAGTGTTCTACGCTGCCGGGACCCACCCTATGAGCGTAGCGTCAGAGCCTATGGCAACGCTCGACCAGCTGATCGATTTGGCCGAACATCCCAAATTTGTCGGAATAGGCGAGACCGGGCTGGACTATCATTACACGGCCAACAGCAAAAATATTCAGATCGAAAGCCTGCTGATCCATATCGAGGCGGCGCGCCAGACCGGCCTGCCGTTGATAATCCATGCGCGTGATGCAGATGACGACATGGCTCGCATTCTGACCGAGGCCTATACTGTCGCCCCCTACACCTGCGTAATGCATTGCTTTTCCAGCAGTGCCCATTTGGCCAGGGCGGCCTTGGATCTGGGGTTTTATTTGTCCATGTCGGGCATCGCTGCGTTCAAAAAATCAACCGAGTTGCGCAAAATCTTTGGCAGCGCGCCTTTAGAGCGTATTTTGCTGGAAACGGATTCGCCTTATCTTGCACCGCCGCCTCATCGCGGGCGCCGCAACGAGCCCTCCTATACCGCACATACCGCACACGTTGGAGCCGAAGTGTTTGGTCTCGATTACCCCAGCTTTGCGGCACAGACGGAGGCAAATTTCGAACGTCTGTTCCCCAAAGCCCGATTGGCCGCAACATGAGCGCGCAGTTACGTTGCACAATCTTGGGCTGCGGCTCTTCAGGCGGTGTGCCACGCCTCAGCGACACCCCTGGTGGCAATTGGGGCGATTGCGACCCGCACAATCCCAAAAACAGCCGCCGTCGGTGCTCGTTGCTGGTCGAGCGTGTGACAGATCAGGGGACCACTCGGGTCCTGATCGACAGCTCGCCCGATCTGCGGATGCAATTGTTGGACGCGGGCGTCGGCATGCTGGATGCTCTGGTCTACACACATTTTCACGCGGATCATGTCCACGGCATTGATGATCTGCGAATGATCGTGTTCAACATGCGCGAAAGACTTCCGGTTTGGGCCGACAAGATCACGCTCGACGCGTTGATCGCCCGGTTTGGATATGTCTTTGTCCAGCCTCCAGGCAGTGCTTATCCACCCATCATGGACCTTCACCGCATTGATGGACCGGTTACGATTGCGGGCGCAGGTGGCTCATTGACATTAAAGCCGTTCGAAGTCAGCCATGGTCGGATCAATGCGCTTGGCTTTCGGATCAACGATATCGCGTATTTGCCCGATGCCTCGGCAATCCCTGAAGAGGTCTGGCCAAAGCTGATGGGCTTGCACACCTGGATCGTTGATGCCCTGCGCCGCACACCTCATCCCAGCCATTCGCATCTGGAACAAACGCTTGGCTGGATCAAAAGGGCAGCCCCGCAGAACGCCGTGATCACCAACATGCATATTGATCTGGATTGGCAGGTGGTCCAGGACGAGACGCCAGATCATGTCACACCGGCCTATGATGGCATGGTGATCACCCAAAACTTATTGTAAACTCTTGATAACGCTTATCAACGTGATCCTCCCGGTCTTTTTGGTGATCGCGATTGGTTATGCCGCGGTCTGGGGTGGATATTTCAGCGACGCGGGTGTCGAGGGCTTGATGAAATTCACCCAGAATTTCGCGATCCCATGTCTATTGTTCCGAGCAATCTCAACCCTCGATCTGGAAACAGGCTTCGATCCTGCTTTGTTGCTGACCTATTTTAGCAGTGCATTCGTGGTGTTCTGGATTGGCGTGCTGGGCGCCCGGTTCTTGTTTCGCCGTCCGTGGGAACATTGCGTCGTGATCGGCTTTTGTGCGTTGTTCTCAAACTCAGTCCTGTTGAGCTTGCCGATCACCGAGCGTGCTTTTGGCGCTGACTCGTTGATCCACACCTACCCGATCATCGCGTTGCACGCGCCGTTTTGCTACGCGCTCGGGATCATTACGATCGAGGCGGTGACGTCCAAAGGCATTCCTCTGCGGACCTTCTTGCCCAAGGTCGGACGCGCCGTGTTTCGCAATGCTTTGATCTTGGCGATCGGCCTGGGATTTGTGGTCAACTTGACTGGGACCGCCTTGCCGTTGCCAGTGACAGATGCTCTTGACCTGATGGTGCGCGCAGCCCTCCCCGCCGCTTTGTTTGGACTGGGGGGCGTCTTGTGTCGCTATCGTCCGGAAGGGGACATCGGACCGATCGTCTATGTCGTTTGCCTGACCCTGATTGTATTGCCAGCGCTGGTCTGGGGCATCGGCACTGGCGTTGGGCTTGGCACCGGACAGCTCCGTTCGGCCGTGTTGAACGCGGCAATGGCACCGGGGATCAACACTTATGTGTTTGCAAATATGTACGGTGTCGCCAAGCGCGTGGCGGCTTCAGGCGTCTTGGTCGGGACCGCCATATCTGTACTGAGCATTTGGGTTTGGCTGGCGATTTTGCCTTGAACAAACCCTGGACCTGTCGCGGAATTGTTGCGAAACGAGCCGCCCGCGACGACGCGGATCACACGAATGCATAAGCCTTCCGATAGATATTGAACCATAGATGCGGGCCTGCCTCACCAGCATCTATGGTGAATCAGACATTCCTCAAAATGGAACTCTCTGTCGATTCAATCCGGCCAGGATTTGCTCTAGCAGCGGGCCCTGTATCGTGGGATCGCGGGATTGCGGTATTGAGACGGGCCGAACGCGAGCCTGTGTTCCAGACATGTTGTTGCGAGGCCACAAAAAGGCCGGGGATGTGCAGCCCCGGCCTTTCTTAGATTTCGCAAGAAACGTTTACTTGATCAGCTCAGCAGACCATGCGCCGTCGACAATGACGGATTTCGAAAACAGGCCCGCCACGTCGCCATTGGCGTCGAAGTCTTGGTTGCCCGCAGCGCCCTCGTAGTTGATCTCACCGCCTGCGGCCAGGATCTCTTTGGCTTTGGCCCATTCGCCCGGCAAGATCACTTCACCCGGTGCAGAAGCGATGCTGCGCAGCGCCGCTGCGATGCCGTCGCGATCATCTGATCCGGCCGCTTCAATGGCCAGCGCCATCATGAAGGTCGCGTCATAGCTGTTGGGTACAAACGGATCAGAGGCCGGAACGCCAGCAGCGTCGGCAAGGGCCTGCCAAGCCCCAAACGCAGTGGTCGTGCTGTCGGACGCAGAGGTCGTGAAGGTCGCGTTGCCCAAGTTCTCAGCACCGATTTGCTCGATCAATTCGTCAGACAACATGCCGTCGGCGCCGATGAACGACGAGAACGCAGCTGTCTCCAGCGCGTTGCGCATCAGCGTGATACCGCCTGAGCCGTAATAAGCAAACAAGGCCAGATTGTCGGATGTCGCGCCCAAAGTCGCCACTTCCGAGCGGTAGGATGCCTTGGACGGCTCGTGGGCTTCGTTGGCGGTCACAGTCCCGCCGGCTGCCGCGAAGGCTTCGGCGAACACCGCCGCAATTGCTGCGTTATAATCGTCGTTGGCGTAGGACACAGCGATATCTTTTGTGCCGTTGGCCAGAGCCAGCTCGGCCAGCGCCACACCTTGATACGCGTCAGACGCAGCAGAGCGGAACACCAGGTCCGTGCCATCTTCCATGGTCGAAATCGCAGGCGAAGACGCTGACACCGACAAGGTCACGACGCCAGCCGGGATCGAGACGGATTCGGCTTGCGCGATGGTTGCGCCAGAACAGACCGGCCCCACAATCGCAGCAACGTTGTTGACGTTGATCAGCTTGGTGACAGCGTCCACAGCGGCGGTTGGATCGCATGCGGAATCTGCACGTACGACGTTAAAGGTCTGACCATCGGCGAACATGCCGCCCTGATCATTGATATTCTGTGCCGCCAGATCGACCGCCAGCGCCATAGGTGCGACCAGATCGGGGATTGGACCCGTCATCGCCATCGGATTGCCGATCGTAACGTCTGCGACGGCACCCGTCGCGGCAAGAGCCAGAGCGCTGGCCCCAAACATTGCATTTTTCATGTGTAGTCTCCCAAAATACCTACTTATCGTGTCTCTGCCTTGGGTGATGTAGGTCTCACCTCAGGCAGAATCCCTTGCGGATACTTTTGTAGAATGACCTGCATCAGAATGCCAATCAACATCATCCTTAAATAGCCGGCACGGGTTTCCAATATCGTCGTATCAAACGATTGAAAAACGTTTGCGATCAGACTGATTGCGCTGCCAATCATCAGCTCCGACGAAGACCAGATCGTCCAGATCAGGAATGCGCCAAGCATTGCCCCGCGATTGTTCCCAGACCCACCAGCGATGAGCATCACCCAAACAAGGAAGGTCACCTTGGCACTGTCGAAGGTATTTGTTGGCTCGATCAGCCGCAGATGCTGGGCGAATAAGGCGCCTGCAAGCCCCATAATGGCGGAGCCGATAACAAACGCCTCGATCCGGCGACGGGTGACATCCTTGCCTGCCGCGCGTGCGGCTGGCTCATTTTCGCGGATGGCGGTCATCATCCGACCCCACGGCGAGGTCCGTGCCCGTTCCAGCATCCGATAGATGATGAACATGACCAGCAAAATCGTGCCTGCAAACATCGGCTGCCACCACCAGCTGGGCAGGCTGTCAAACAGCGCGGCCCATTGCTCTGGCGTGGCAAACCAACTCATGGGCCAGCTGGAATAGAACCGCTCTTCGGAAAAATGTTCCCAGGTCCGTGGGATCTTGTTGATGCCGCGCGGACCGTTGGTGATCTCTGTTTCATTTTTAAAGATCAGCTTGATGATCTCGGCGATGCCAATCGTTGCGATCGCGAGATAATCCGACCGAAGCCGAATACAAATCAAACCAATCAGTCCCGCAATGATCGCGGCAGCCAGCATGCCAACGAACATCCCGACCGGCAGAGGCAGTCCAAAGCCTCCCAAGTGAAAGGTGCTCTCCGCCGTGGTCAGCAACGCATAAGAATATGCGCCCACGGCCGCAAACCCAACGATTCCGACATTGAACAGTCCGGCAAAGCCCCACTGTACGTTCAGTCCCAACGCAAACAGCGCATAGATCCCGCCGACCGTGAGCAAGGACAGCAAGTAAAGGAAATATCCCAAATAGGCTTCCATCAGAACGACCTCCCCTTGAACAAACCCTGAGGCCGGATGATCAACATGACGACCATGATCGCGAACGCGACGCCAGTTTTGTAGCCAGGGCTCAGCAATGGGGTGGTGCCAATCCAAGGATATGCGGAAAGCTCCTCGGCCAAGCCAATCACCAAACCGCCGAAGACTGCGCCATACGGCTTGCCGATACCGCCCAGAATGGCGGCAGCAAACATCGGCAACAGCATGCGAAAGCCCATTGTGGTTTCTAACATCTGGATATCCATGGCCAGGAAAACCCCAGCAGCCATCGCGCAAGCCCCGCCGACGATCCACGTCGCCCGGATCACCTGATCCACGTCAATGCCTGTCACATGAGCCAAATCCGGGCTGTCAGACACCGCGCGCATAGCTTTTCCAATCCGCGTGCGGTTCAACAGGTAGCTGAGCAACACCACGATAATGATCGTCCCCGCAAAGATAAGGATGTGTTTGTTGGGCACGAGCAACATCAAATCCAGGTCGCTGGAAACGCTCTGAAGCGTGCCATTTGGCTTGGCAATTCCGCGCACAAAGGTCAGCTGGTTTGGCCCCCAAATCGCCTGAACGGCAGAACGGATGATCAACATCATCCCAAAGCTGGCCATCACCACCTTGATTGTGTCCTCTTTGCGGAACGGCTTGTAGAACACCTTATCGGTCATCAGGAACAACCATATCACCAAGGCCGTTGCCGGGATCATCGCGATCAACGGGTGGAGTGCAAAGCCAAACACCGAGGTGGCGATCACCATGACAGTCCATGTCAGATACCCGCCCATCATCATCATCTCGCCATGGGCAAAATTGGCAAACCGCAAAATGCCAAAGGTCAGCGTAACCCCAATCGCACCCAATGCGTAGATACAACCCAGCACAAGGCCCGGGATCAGATAGAAATTGACGAACTCAAAGCCGAACGCGTCCCACATATCAGTGCCCTCCACCCAAGAACATGCGGGCGATCTCGCGGTCGCTGAGCAAGTCTGCGCCTGTCCCGGCAAAGCGGTTGGCCCCGTCGACCAGAACATAACCTCGATCCGCCACGCCCAGCGCTTGTTTGGCGTTCTGCTCGACGATCAAGATCGGCACGCCAGTAGATTTGATCTTTTGAATCGTCGCAAAAATTTCACTGCGGTATTTCGGCGACAGACCCGCGGTGGGCTCGTCCAATAGCAATATCTTGGCATCGACCATCAACGCTTTGGCCATCGCGACCATCTGACGTTGACCACCCGAAAGCGAGCCCGCCGCCTGATTGCGCTTTTCGGCAAGATCGGGGAACAGCGCAAACATTTCGTCCATACGCTCGGCCAGGCCCTCGGGCCTCGTCCACGCGCCCATTTCCAAGTTTTCCTGGACGGACAGATTTACAAACACGTTTTGGGTTTGCGGCACATATGAGATCCCGAGCCGCACCACGCGCGCCGCAGGGGTGTTGGTGATGTCTTCGCCGTTCAGCTCGATCGAGCCTTCACGGATATTCAACAGGCCCAAAACAGCTTTAATCGCCGTGGATTTGCCCGCCCCATTTGGGCCGATGATTGCAACGATCTCGTTGAGATCCACATGCAATGACAGATCATGCAAGATCTCGGTCTGACCATACCCCGCCTTGAGTTTGTTCAACGACAGCACTCGGGTCATACAACATCTCCACCGAAATAGGCGTCGATGACACGCTCGTCGTTGCGGACCTCGTCCATGTTGCCTTGCATCAAGACTTGCCCCTCGGCCAACACAATCACCTTGTCGCACAGTCGCGCGATCATATCCATGTCATGTTCGATAATGCAGAAGGTATAGCCGCGTTCTTGGTTCAGTTGCTCGATCATCTCGGCCACTTTACGCATCAACGTTGGATTGACGCCTGCACCCGGCTCGTCCAGCAGCACGACTTTGCTGTCATTCATCATTGTGCGGCCAATTTCCAATAGCTTTTTTTGACCGCCAGACAGATTGCCAGCCAGTTCATCGCCGACATGAGTCAACCCCAAGAAATCAAGCGTTTCGCGCGCCAACTCGATCACTTCGGCTTCGCGCTGCCGGGTCTTGGCCCCCGCAAACCAACTGGACCAGATGCTTTCGCCAGTCTGCATTGGCGCTGCCACCGCAAGATTTTCGAGCGCGGTCATCCGCGCGTATTCGTGGCTCAGCTGGAAGGTGCGCATAAGCCCCTTGTGATACAGCTCATCGGTGCGCTGACCGGTGATATCCTCACCCAACAGCTTGACGGTTCCGGTGCTTGGTGCAAGCTCGCCCGCAATCATGTTGAAGGTTGTGGTCTTGCCTGCCCCATTTGGGCCAATCAAGCCGACAATTGCGCCCTTTTCGACCTCGAAATCCACCCCACGCACTGCGTGCAGTCCCCCAAAGCTTTTTGACAAACTCGAGACACTTAGAACAACCTCTTCGGCTGCCATCCCCTCACCCCTCAGATCCGTAGCTCCACCCCTGCAAGTCCGCTCGCATTAACGTTCGATAGCGACATGACCCTGTCTTGTCCACGCCGATGCGCATTCTGCGGCCTCCCAACAGAGCACCGCGTCTCGAGTGCGATACGCTTCGAGCGCGCCTGGTGTGTGCAGGCGGGTCAACCGTTCTGGCGTGTTGATGAAGGATCAATCTGGCCTGTATGTCTACAATCGTTTTGCGCCTACCACGTGTAACAAGGCCGGGTTGCGGACCACCGACCCTCTGTTGTTAAAGAACGCCTGGGTCCATGCGTCTTTGAAGCAGGCGCTGAATTCCATCCTTGGTCAGGTCAGGCGCCAAGCGCTGTCCTGTGCGACAAAGCCCAAAGCTTGGTCGGCCGCTTACCCCGCATTATTCACAACAGCGCGGCGTGCCTTGCAGCGTGATCAAAAACGACTATATCGCAGATAGAGGCAAAAAAACACGATCGACCCGGTATTTGCCTTTGGCCCCGCTCAGATTACAAAATAGGCCTGTCCAGTAGAAAGCGAACACGATGCCCAGCTTGCCCGATTTTCGGTTGGAAACGCATTTTTCGAAATGGGAGTTCAAGGCCCGCTATCACATGACCGCATCAGATGCCGAAAGTCTGTCGCTGCGCGATCTGCTGGAATTGGCGACCCCTGCCCAACGCGAGGCATTTGAAGGCATGTGGCTGGGCTATACCGAAACTTATGGCGCCCCCGACTTGCGGGCCGCAATTGCCAGCACCTATGTTGCGCAAAAGCCCGCGGACATTTTGTGCTTTGCAGGGGCGTCGGAGGGGATTTATGCCGCCAATTCGGTGCTTTTGGATCAAGACAGCCACGCAATTGTTGTCACTCCGAATTATCAGTCGCACGAAGAGTTGCCAATCTCGTTGGGCAGTGCGACAGCCGTGCCGTTGGACCCAGATGACGGTTGGGCACTTGATATCGACCGTATCAAGGCAGCGGTTCAGCCCAATACCAAATTGGTCACCATCAACTTCCCTCATAATCCAACCGGCGCGATCTTGCCGCTCGACCGCTACCACGCACTGATTGAACTGTGTCGCCACCACGGCATCTACATTCTACATGACGAGATTTTCAACGGCCTTGGCCCATCGGATGCCACTCATCTGCCCTATATTGCCGATCTCTATGAACGGGGTTTGTCTTTGGGTGTGACCAGCAAATCGTATGGGCTTCCAGGATTGCGGATCGGTTGGATCGCCTGCCAGGACCGGATGCTGTTGTCTCAGATGGAGCGGTTCAAACACTATCTGTCGATTGCCAATTCCGGCCCGAGCGAGCGTCTTGCAGTCATCGCGATCGAAAACCGGGCAACGATCCTGGCGCGCAACTGCGCGTTGGTCGATGAAAACCTGACAAAATGGGATGCGTTCTTTGCGCGCCACACCGATCTGTTTGACTGGCAGCGCCCGCAAGGCTCGTGCATGGCGTTTCCCCGCTATAGAGGGGTTGATGGCGTCGAGGCGTTTTGCGCAGCACTGCTCGAACAGGCAGGCGTTTTGCTCTTGCCGTCAACAATTTACCAGTCGCGCCTCGGTCCAACACCGGTCGATCGGTTTCGGCTGAGCTGTGGGCGCGCAGGGCTGAGCGAAGGGATTGCAGCCCTTGAGGCGCATATACGCAAGAATGCCTCTTAATCTTTAGGGCGCATCCGCCCCGGCAGTCACACCGCTAATCAATTGATAGCGCAGCAAATCGCGGATCGTGGACGGATCACGCATCAAAGGTTGGCGGGCCGATTTCAAAACATTCAAGCGCTGATCGGCGGGGATATGGGCGGCAACGGCTTCTGGCTGGCTGACGAAGACAAACTGGAACGTCACCCCAGCCCCAGCTTGGGCAACCTTCGGCAGATCATCCGGGATCACAGTGCCAATACGCGGATAGCCTCCTGTCGTTTGACATTCTGGCAGCAGCACATAGGGGTGGCCTGGCCCGGTCATTTGGATATCACCCGCCAAGATTGGTTCGGACAGAATGCTCAGGCTATCAGCAGAACCGAACGGGTCCCCGTCAAAACCCAGCTCAGCGGCCTGGCGATTGCCACGCTGGGTGCGGGTAAAGACCGTTGCCGCAAACCGTAAGCGGACTTCTGGTGTGAAACGGTCAGTCTGAACCGACGGCAGAACTCGCACTGTCCCGCCGGACATCCGGTCGTCCGGGACGAAAAAATCGCCATGAATCTCGGGGCTCTGATCCGGAGCAATGGGCAACACATCGCCTGCTCTTACGGTCTGGCCGAGTCGCGACAACAGATGTGTGGACCGAGATCCCAGTATTTTAGGTGTGGCAATCCCACCCCCCACCGAGAGATATCCATAGAGCCCGCTTGTGACCTGCGCGACCGTGATCTTTGCGCCTGCCGGAATCTTATGGCTGGCATTCCACGCCAGCAGGTCTCCGTCGCAGGCTGCACGCATCGGCGCACCCGTCAAGGCGATACGGATGTCCTGCGTGGCTTCAAACACGCCGCCCATACCCCCCAATTCCAAAGCTGCGCAATCCAAGCCCTGGTTCAAAAGCGCCGCCCCTTCCACAAAGGCAATCCAATCGGCGGCCCCGCCACGTGACACCCCCGACGACATGTGACCTGGCCGGCCCAGATCTTGGATCGTCACCGCAGGCCCTGTGCTGTGTACCTGCAAAACCGCGCTCATGTCAGCGCCTGGTAGGTTGCGCCGCCATATCCCGTCGGGTCGGTGGCGGCTGCCTCCCTCAGTGCCAAAGCCGATACCGGATAAAACGCGACTTCGTCGCCCGGCTGCAGTGTAAACGGACGCGCGGTCTGCGGACGATAGAGCGGAAAATGACACCGTCCCGCCTGTCGCCATCCGGTCGGTGAGGGGTTGGCAAACAATACGATTTGGCGAATCGCAACGGTAATCGCCCCTGCAGGCACTTGCCCCGTCAGCCCGGTTTGACGCGGGATATTCCAATGCGGCGCCAGGCTGCCAAGATAGGGCTGCCCGGGCGCGAAACCAAGGGTTAGAACCCGAACTGGGCCTGCGCACAAATCATCAATGGCCTGGGACTTGGATACGCCTGCCAGCGCCGCGGCCTCGGCCAATTGGGGCGCGTCCTCCCCCTCAAAACAAGCGGGTACACGCCAAAATCGACGGTTTTGCGGCCATGGCGCCTCGGTCCAGTCGCGGCTGTCGCGCAGAGCTCGCAACGCTTCTAGCACCTCTGCTTGGGCAATGGCCAAAGGATCAAACAAGACCATGGCCGATGTCAGAGATGTCGTGGTCTCTGTCACCCAATCCCAGCCCTGCGCGTCAATCCCGGCGCGAAACGCGAGAGCGGCACGGTTGGCGTCGTCGCTCAGCTCTTGGCCAAAATTCACCAGCATGCCTGACAGCCCCATGGGCACGATCGGCGCAGATACGGACAAGGTCATGGGCTCCTCGACGGATAAAGACAGGCTCAAACGTCATGGTGAGGTTAGTGCAACGCGTGCGGCAAGAACAGTGCGATTTGCGGACAAACAATCAAGGCCGCCACAGTGACACGCAACATCGGCGATGCTTCGATGCTGCCCGACCTGCGGGAACAAATCCCACCGGATCAAGACGTCGCTACGATCACCGCCGACAGAGCCGATGAAACGCGCGCGACGGTCACGTTTGTGCATGCGATAAATTTATTTGATTTTTTTGCAACCGGTTGCAAATTGGACCAGAGTACGTTTTCTTGGCAAATGATTGCCCCCTCTTTGGCATTCGGAGGCAGCTCAAGCACCGATTGGAGAACCCTGCATGGCCGCCACTTTAAAAGATGTTGCGCTGCGTGCTGGTGTATCGCGCTCGGCGGTGTCTCGGTCCTTCACACCGGGAGCTTCAGTGTCGGACCGGACCCGAAAGAAGGTGGAAAAAGCCGCGTCTGAGCTGGGCTATAGCCCCAACGCGCTGGCCTCTAGCCTGACCACCGGGCGGACAAAATTGATTGGCTTGATCTCGAACAACTTCCGAAATCCTTTATTTCTGGAAATTTTTGATTTGTTTACAGCGGGGTTGCAAGAGCTTGGGTTCCGTCCTTTGCTGGTCAATCTAACCGATGTGATCAATCCTGAAGACAGCATACGCATGATGCGGCAATACTCGGTTGATGGGGTGATCGTGGCGTCCTCGACATTGCCGCCGACCTTTTCAAAAGCGTTTCGCGATGCCGGTATTCCGGTGGTGCACAGTTTTGGACGGTATGCGTCGGCGCCCTTGGTGAACGTGGTCGGAATCGACAATGTTGAATGCGGGCGCATGGCGGCCGTAGAGCTGATGGCGCGCGGGTATACCCGTGTTGGCTTTTTGGGTGGCCCCGAGACCGCAACATCCACCCAAGATCGTCTGCAAGGGTTTGGTTCGGAAATTGCCAAGCACCCAGAGGTGACAATTTCCGTCTCGTTTGCTGCAAGCTACACGTTCCAAGCGGGTCGCGCGGAAATGCTGCGTTTGCGCGAAACAGGTTTGGCCGAAGCCTATTTTTGCGGCGATGACGTGCTGTCTATCGGGGCGCTCAGCGCGATTGGCGAATTTGGATTACACGTGCCGGGAGATGTCGGACTGATCGGCCTGAACGATATGGAAATGGCGGGCTGGCAAAACATCAACCTGACAACGATCCGCCAACCCATTCAACAAATCATCACCTCATCGGTGGAATTGGTGGCTTCAACGCTCGAAGATCCTGACCGCTACCCCGAAACCCGGCTGTTCAGCTGCTCGGTGGTGGATCGGGGCACATTGCGCCCCGCTGCTGCGCGCTAACGATACATTGGCGGGCGCGCATCGACCCAAGCGCCATCGTTTTTGCCACTGTCGGCCACCGCAAAAACCGCCGCCATCGAGCGCAGGCCATCCTCGGCTCGCGGGTATAGATCGGCGGCTGGGTCCGTGGGACAATCTGCTTTTTGGGCGCGAATAGCTTCGGCCAAATCGCTGTAGATATTGGCAAACGCCAAGGGCATACCCTCTGCATGACCGACGGTAACCCGGCTGCTGCGGTCCGCTTCGGGGGACAAATTGCCCTCACCGCGTTCAATGACCTGCAACCGCGCACCCAAAGGCATCCAATACAGCTGATTGGGATGTTCCTGGGACCACCGCAAGCCGCCAGTTTCGCCAAACACCTGAAGGGTCAGGCCATGCTGCCGCCCGATCGCTACGGAGGAGGTCCACAACCGACCGACCGCGCCACCATCCATACGAAAATTCACCATCGCATCATCCTCGAGGACACGACTTTGGATGCATGACACTGTGTCTGCGCTGAGCTTTGTCACCTGCTGACCTGTCACAAAGGACGCCAGGTGCATGGCGTGGATGCCACAATCGGCAAATTGGGCCGAGACACCTGCCAGCGCCGGATCATAGCGCCAACGAACACGCGGATTGTCAGCATCCGCCGCATCCGCATGATGTCCATGGGCAAATTCCGCCTTTACCAGCCGTACCTTACCCAGATCGCCACGCGCCACCATCGCTCGCATGTGCCGCACCAGACTATAGCCGCTATACCCATAATTGACCGAGCAAATTTTGTTGGTGGATTTGGCAATCTTTACAATATCTTCGCCTTCTTCCACAGTCATGGTCATCGGCTTCTCGCACAGCACGTTGAAGCCCGCTTCAAGGAAGGATTTGGTGATCTCAAAATGGGTGGAATTGGGCGTCGCAACCGTAACAAGATCGACGCGATCTTCCCGAGATGTTTCACCGGACAGCATTTCGGCCCAATCACCATAGGCTCGATCCGCCGCGAGCCCAAGACGGCGGCCGTAGTCCCGACCCGCATCCGGACGGTGATCCAAAGCAGCGGCGACAAATTCAAACGCGCCATCAAGCGCGGAGCCCAGACGATGCGCAGGACCGATTTGGCTGCCTTCACCGCCACCGATCATACCCCATTTCAATTTTGGCATATTTTGAATTTCCTATTTAAAACCAATAGTTTCAAGGTATTTTCGGTTTGCTCTGGCATCCTCGACCGACGAGATATCGAGCGTTGGATCACAATCTTGTTCCACGGTGCACCACCCGTCGAACCCAGCATCCACGAGGATTTGACGGACCGCCTGAAAATCGACGTCGCCTTGTCCAAGGTTACAGAAAATCCCCTGACCGCAAGCGTCATAAAAGCCAGTGCGTTTTGCAATGACATCCGCCTTGACCGTAGGCTCTATATCTTTGAAATGCATATAAGAAATGCGATCTATGTGGCGCTTCATAAATGCGACGGGATCAAAGCCTGCGTAAGAATGATGACCTGTGTCGAAACAAATCTTAAGGATTTTTTCATCTATCTCGCCCAACAATCGCTCCAGCTCAGGCTCAAAATCCATAAAACCGCCCGCATGAGCGTGAATGCCAACGGTCAACCCATAGTCCTGCGCCCCAATGCGCGCGGTTTGCGCAATGCGGTCGCGGTAGGCCGCCCATTCGTCTGGCTCCATCTGCTCTGCCTCGGTGGCCCGTCCGGCTGTTGGTGCCCGGCGCGGGGAAATTGAATCGATCAAAACCAAATGCTGGGCGCCATGCGCGCTCAGCGCCTTGCATGTCCGCAGCGTGCCATCCAACACGTCCTCCCAAGCCCGCGGATCATGGTAGGGCCGAAAAACAACGCCACCAATCAAGCTAAGGCCAAAGGCGTCAAGGGCCTCGCCCAGAACCACCGGATCTTCGGGCATGAAGCCGACTGGGCCCAGCTCAATCCCTTTATAGCCGGCCTGGGCGCATTCACTGAGAACCTGACGCCACGCGGGATTTCGCGGATCGTCTGCGAATTCAACCCCCCAAGAACACGGGGCATTTCCGATTTGGATGCTCATTCCAGCACACCTTTCAAAAGTAGGATCTAAACTTTTTGCCAGCTTTGGGACGCGGCCGAGGCAAACGCCGCTTCGATGATTTTCGCCACCTCAAGACCGTCTGCGAATGTCGGCCAGACTGGTTTTCCGGTCTCAATGGCGCTCAAGAAATCTCGAGCTTCAATGATGATCTGATCCTGATAGCCGGTGCCATGGCCGGGGCCCTGACAGAACGGCAGATAATCAGGATGCGCTGGACCGGTCAGAATTTTGCGAAACCCGCGCATGGTCTCGGGCGCGTCCATCTTATAAATCCAGATCGCGTTCTGATCCTCTTGGTCAAACCGGATCGCGCCTTTTGTGCCTGTGATCTCGTACGCATACCCCATTTTGCGACCCGTCGCGATGCGGCTGAAAAACAAATGCCCCATTGCGCCATTTTCAAAACGGCACATCATTTGAGCTTGGTCATCATTGGTCACTTTGCCGCCGGGCCGGTCCACATGGACCGTTTCAATTTCGGCGATCAAATGCTGAATGGGACCGACCAAAGCCAAAGCAGCATTGAGCATATGAGGCGCCAGATCGCCCATGGTGCCATTCGCGCGACCGTCGGTGCGCCAGGTCGCCGGGGCCTGAGGATCGGCGTAAAAATCTTCGGCATGCTCGCCCCTGAACCAAGTGACATCGCCGATTTCTCCGTCGGCGATCAATTGGCGGGCAAATTGGCTCGCAGGCGTCCGTATATAGTTATAAGCAACCATATTGGCGGCGCCGGAGCCTGCCGCTGCCGCCACCATCGCGGCCGCATCTTCAAGGGATGCCCCCATCGGTTTTTCGCATAAAACTGGTTTGCCCAACGCAAAGGCGGCCTCAGCGATCTCACGGTGGGTGGCCTGCGGCGTGGCGATAACGATGGCTTCCACTTTGGGATCATGGACCAAGTCGCGCCAATCACCGGTGGCCCGGGCGAAGCCGTAAGCGGTCCGGTAGCGCTCTGCGGTGGCCTGAGAGCTGGCACACACCATTTCCAGCCTCGGACGCAAAGCGGTATCAAAAACGGCCCCGACCGAGGCCATGGCGACCGCGTGGGCTTTGCCCATATATCCTCCCCCGAGGATACCAATCCCAATGCTGCGACTGTTTTGCGGCATTCGATGCTCCGATCCTGAAATCTATTTGCAACCGGTTGCAAAATTAGTATCCTCAGATTCGAGACCGCGCAAGCAACAATCAAACCTGCTGCGCATATTGGAGACCTTGGGATGAGCGTGCAAACCCTCCGGCTGACCACAGCGCAGGCGATCATTCGCCACCTCGCCGCACAATATATCGAGATCGACGGCCAAGAGCTGCGGCTGTGCGGCGGTGGCTTTGGTATTTTTGGCCATGGCAATGTGACCTGTCTGGGCGAGGCCCTGTACGATCATAAAGATGTGCTGCCTTTGTACCGGGGCCAGAATGAGCAAAGCATGGGCTTTGCGGCGGCCGCCTATGCCAAGCAATATTTGCGCCAGCGGTTTATGATATGCACCGCAAGTGCAGGACCGGGCACGGCCAATTTGCTGACCAGCGCCGCGCTGGCCCATGCCAACCGATTGCCGATGCTGATGCTGTGTGGTGATGCGTTTCTGACCCGCTTGCCGGACCCGGTGCTGCAGCAGTTGGAACATTTTGGCAATCCGACGTTTGGCGTGAATGATGCCTTCAAAGCGGTAAGCCGATATTGGGACCGGATCACGCACCCGGCGCAGGTGATTCAAAGCCTACCGGCCGCATTGAACACAATGCTCGATCCGGCGGATTGCGGGCCTGCTTTTCTTGGCCTGCCACAAGACGTACAAGGCTGGACCTATGAGTATCCCGTGTCCTTCTTCCGAAAAAAGATTCATAGAATGCGGCGGGCAGCCCCCGATGTGCTGGATCTCCGCGACGCCGCGGATATCCTGAAATCCGCCGCCCGACCAATGATCATCGCCGGAGGTGGCGTGCAATATTCCCGCGCTGTGGCCGAGCTCACTGCCCTGGCGGAGACGTGCCAGATCCCAGTGGTCGAAACCATCGCCGGGCGCGCCAATCTGGTGGACACACACCCGCTGAACATCGGCCCGATTGGCGTGACCGGATCTGACAGCGCCAACGCAATCGCCAAACAGGCCGACGTCATACTGGCGGTCGGAACACGGCTTCAGGATTTTACAACTGGGTCTTGGACAGCCTTCGACCACGACGCCAAGTTCATTGGGCTGAACGCCGCCCGTCATGACGCTGCCAAGCATATGGCACGTGCGGTGGTCTGCGATGCCAAGCTTGGGCTCGAAGCGCTTGGCACCGCAATGGCGGGATACAAGGCTCCGGAGAGCTGGACCAAATCTGCGCAGACCCACCGCGCAAAATGGAACGCTTATGTCGCCGAAAACGTCAGTGCCGGCAACCGGCCGAATTCTTATGCTCAGGCCATCGGCATCGTGAACGCACTGTGTGATCCACGGGACCGCATTGTCGCCGCGGCCGGCGGTTTGCCGGCAGAGGTCACTGCCAACTGGCGCACGCTCGATATCGGTACGGTTGATGTCGAATTCGGGTTCAGCTGCATGGGCTATGAGATCGCGGGCGGCTGGGGCGCGCGGATCGCGCAATCCGAACGCGAACCTGACAAAGACACCATCGTTTTCACTGGAGACGGATCATATCTCTTGATGAACTCGGATATTTATTCGTCCGTGTTAACGGCCAAAAAACTGATTATTCTGGTTTTGGACAATGGCGGATTTGCGGTAATCAACAAACTGCAAAACAACACTGGAAACGAAAGCTTTAACAATCTGATCGCAGATACGCCCACTGCCACCCACCCTTTCACGGTTGATTTCGAAGCCCATGCCGCCGCGATGGGGGCCACCGCCGAAACAGTCGCAAATCCGGCACAACTGGCCAAAGCGTTCCAGCGCGCCAAAGACAGCGATAAGACTTATGTGATCTGCATGAAGGTCGATGCCTATGAAGGCTGGACCACCAAGGGTCACGCCTGGTGGGAGGTTGGCACGCCGCATGCCAGCGACAATCCAAAAGTTCAAGCCGCCCATCACGATTGGGAGGCCACGCGCCCTGAGCAGCGTCGAGGCCTATGATGGAACAGGTCTTAAAGGGCATAACGGGCCGGAATTTTGTAGTTATCGGTCGGGTCGGCATGGACCTGTCCCCCAAACCCCCCGGCACCGCGATCCAGCACAGCGAAAACCTGGTTGTCGGGATGGGCGGAAGCTCGGCCAATATTGCGGCGGGCTTGGTCAAGCTGGGCAGCTCGGCTGCCTTGGTCACATGCGTGTCTGATGATGCGATCGGTGCGTTTTGCCGCATGCAGCTGCGCAAGTACGGTATCGACGATACCCATGTCCGCACGATCCAAGGGGAAGAACGCACCTCGCTTGCGATCTATGAAAGCCGCGTCGAAGGGCACCAATCTGTGATCTACCGCAACAATGCCGCTGATTTTCAGATGGATCTACAAGATGTAGAGGCCGTCGATTACAGCCAATTCAGCGCCTTGATCACGGCAGGAACCGTGTTTGCCGCCGAACCCTCGCGCCGTGCCACCTTTCGTGCGTTCGAATTGGCACGTGCTGCGGGCTTGCCGATCATCTTCGATGTGGATTATCGGCCCTATAGCTGGCCTTCAGCCCAAGAGGCGGCCGATGTGCTCAGCCGCGCCGCTGCGATGTCGGATGTCATTGTCGGCAATGACGAAGAATTCGGCTTCATGGCGGGCGACATTGCCCAAGGTAAAGACAAAGCGCGGGCCCTGGCCGACAGTGCGGCTGCGATCGTGGTCTATAAGATGGGCCCTCGGGGCGCGATCACCTATCTGCGAGACGCCGAAATCACAACCGGGATCTATCCTGTGACAGCTTTGAAACCTACCGGCGCAGGCGACAGTTTCATGGCCGGTTTTTTATCGGCTCTTGCAGAAAACCGACCCATGCGCGACTCCATCTTGCGCGGGTCGGCCTGCGCCTCGATAGTGGTGTCAAAGGTTGGATGCGCCGCAGCCATGCCTGGGCCTGCCGAATTAGAGACCTTTTTGGCCACACACCCTGGCGCCACAGAACTTTGACAAAGGACGCGACCGATGCACATCGCACCCCATGACAATAAAAACACCCCTATTGTGGATGTCGACGACCCAACTGTTCCGCTGAACTACTTTAATATCGTCAAGCTCAAGCGTGGCGAGGCCTTTGAATACCAAGTCCCGGGGTACGAAACATGTGTTGTGCCAGCCACCGGCACCGTTGATATCTCCGTCGAGGGGGTGGAGTTTAGCAGCCTTGGCGCGCGGACCGAAGATGTCTGGGACGGCGAGCCCGAAGGGGTCTATGTGCCTGTCGGCGCGAAGGTCACCCTTGTGTGTACCAGCGCCGAAACTGAGACTTTCATCGCCGGGGCCAAGTACGACAAAGTCCTGGAGCCGTTCGATGTACGGATCCCCGACAAAGTGCAATACGGATCGGATGAGACGAAAACACACCGCAAAATCAAACATATTTTGGGCCAGAAAGAGCATGGCAAAGTCGGTCGTTTGCTGGTGTCTGAGCTGTTCACCGTCGGTCAAGGCGGCTGGTCTGGCTTTCCGGCCCACAAGCACGACACAGACAATCTGCCTCATGAAACCCGCCACGACGAAACCTATAATTTCCGGTTCAAGCCCAACCATGGTTCGGGGGTCCAGATCTTGCAGCGCGAAGAGGGCAAGCCCGGCGACGCCTATCAACTTATGGATCGCTCAACCATATGCATAGATCGTGGGTATCATCCCTGCGCAGTTATGCCGGGCTATGAAATGTATTATTTTACGATTCTGGGGGGGCTTTCGCAGCGCTCACTGGTGCAATACTTCCAACCCACCCATGCCTATCAGATCGAAACGATTCCCGGCATCAAGGACATGGTGGCAAAGTTTAAATGACCCTCGCAACGCTCAGCGATGTCCTTCAACCGGCGTTTCGGGACGGTTATGCCGTGGCGGGATTGGTCACCCTTGGGTGGGAAGACATGCGGGCCTATGTTTGTGCTGCCGAAGAGGTTGGCTGCCCCGTGATCTTGCAGGCCGGTCCCTCTTGCCGCGAACATACGCCGCTGCCGGTTTTGGGCAAAATGTTTCGAACACTCGCCGAAGGTGCTTCGGTTCCCGTGGTGGCGCATTTGGATCACGGCTATACATTCGAGGAGTGCCGCGTGGCGCTGGACGCCGGGTTCACGTCATTGATGTATGACGGATCCCGCAAATCCTTGGCTCAAAACATCGATGAGACAGCGCAGATCGCCGAGATGGCCCATGCTGCCGGGATCTCATGCGAAGGCGAAATCGGCTTTGTCGGCTATGCCAATGGCGAAAATTCCGCTGGAACCGACCCGGCGGAGGCGGCCGTATTTGCGCGCGAGTCCGGTGTCGACGCGATGGCAGTTTCGGTCGGAAACGTGCATTTGCAACAAGACAAAGAAGGCGGCCTGGACGAACCCCGCCTCCGGGCGATTGAGGCTGTCACCTCTGTGCCACTGGTCATTCATGGCGGATCTGGCGTACCCGTTCTCCAACGCCGATCGCTGTCGGCGGGCTCGGCGGTGTGCAAGTTCAACATCGGGACCGAGCTGCGCATGGCATTCGGCGCAGCCCTGCGCGCGGCGGTCAATGCGGACCCAGAGCGCTTCGATCGCGTTACACTTCTCAAAGAAACCCACGACCCATTGGTCGCCAAAACCGCCGAGGTGCTGCGCGCATTCGGCAAGGAGCACTAGCATGCTACGCATTGGATTGCTCGGCTGTGGCCGGATTGGCCAAGTCCACGGACGCGCCATCAAAACGATACACAATGCACGTGTTGTGGCGGTCTCGGACGCCGTCGCCGCCTCTGCCGATGAGCTTGCAACGGCCTTGGGCGCCGAAACGCGCAGCACCAAGTCAATTCTGACCAGCGCCGATATCGATGCAGTGGTCATCGGCACGCCAACAGACACCCATTACGACCTGATCCATACGGCCGCATCCAATGGCAAAGCGATTTTCTGCGAAAAACCCGTCGACCTCAGCGCCGAGCGGATTCGCGATTGCATCACAGCGGTCGAGACCGCCGGAGTTCCCTTTCTAACCGCATTCAACCGCCGGTTCGATCCCAGCTTCGCCAATTTGCAAAGCCGGATCACGGCTGGCGAAATCGGATCGGTTGAACTCGTGACCATCTTGTCGCGTGATCCCGCCCCTCCTCCGATCAGCTATATCAAATCTTCGGGTGGCATCTTCCGAGACATGATGATTCACGATTTTGACATGGCGCGATTCTTGCTCAATGAAGAGCCGGTTCAGGTGTTCGCGGTTGGCAGCGCTTTGATCGATCCCGCTATTGGCGCCGCTGGTGACGTCGATACCGCAGCGGTCACCCTGACCACGGCCAGCGGTAAGATTTGTCAGATCTCGAATTCGCGGCGGGCCACATATGGTTATGACCAGCGGATCGAAATCCATGGTGCACTGGGCATGCTCCGCGCTGAAAACAAATTGGAAAACAGCATCGAGGTAGCGACCAGCAGCGGTTTCGCCCGCGCGCCTGCGCAACATTTCTTTCTGGCGCGTTACGAAGCCGCCTATGCAGCCGAGATGCGCCATTTCATCGATGCGATCACCACCGGACAAACGCCCTCGCCGACAATTTACGATGGGTTGCGCGCGCAAATGCTCGCCGATGCGGCAGCGGTGTCGCTGCAAACAGGCGCGCCAGTGCAAGTCTAGAGCA
>JBELMC010000037.1:0-26749 GCA_042096155.1 Dinoroseobacter sp. | reverse complement strand
GGAAACCTTTGCCTATATTCAGCTTGGGCGCGGGTTATTTGGCGATTTGGGAGCGGCAGCACGCGAAAAGATTTCTCAGATCGAAGGGACACTTGCATTTCGTCGTCAACAACTTGAAGCGGCGATCGAGAAGAACGCAGACAATATCGATGTTTTCGAACGGACGATCAAATCCCTAGAAGTCGCCATTGCGGATGTTCAAGCGGAAATTTTACAACAAGAGGCTGGTGCGATCTGGGTCGCCTTGTTTGGGGCCTTGGTCTTGGTTTTTGTGAAGGCGTTTGCCGGGGTCATTGCAAACACGGCTCTGGAAAAGCGTTTCTCAGAATGGTTGTCAGAGCCTTCGATTGGTTCTGGTTTAAACCCGTTTCGGACAGCGGTTTCGACGCTCTTTACCGGGGTGGTTATTGGCACTTGTGTGATTCACTATGCATTTCCCGGTGCCATAACCTGGCTTGCGGATTTTCCCGCAAATCCGGATGTGCGTCTTGGTGCGATTGATCGCGTTGAGGCCTTCTTTGCCCTGATCATCGAGACGGGTGAGTGGTTTTTTCAAATGGTGACATACGGCATCCGCTCCGTTCTGGATGCGCTAGAGATCCTTTTTGTCGACACGCCCTGGCCGGTAATAGGCGGCTTCATCATTTTGCTGACTTGGCTGTCTGCGGGCAGTCGCGCCGCGATATTTGCCGGTGCGTTCCTTGCTTACATGGGGGTCCTGGGGTTTTGGGAAAAAGCGATGACAACGATGGCTTTACTCGGCACAGCAGCCTGCATTTCAATTGCGATTGGGATTCCCGTGGGACTGTTTTGCGCGCGCCGACAACGGTTTTATGCCTTCGTGCGCCCAATCATGGATTTTATGCAAACCATGCCAGCCTTTGTATTCATGATTCCGGTGATCGCATTTTTTGGCACTGGCAAGCCGGCAGCGGTTGTCACCACAATGATCTTTGGCGGGACCCCGGTCGTTCGTCTGACTGTGCTTGGACTGCGCGGTGTCCCCGAATCCATCCGAGAGGCGGCGATTGCCTATGGCGCATCCAAGTGGTTTCTTTTGACAAAGGTGGATCTGCCATTGGCAGCGCCGTCCATTCTGGCGGGTGTGAACCAAACCATCATGCTGAGCCTGGCGATGGTCGTGGTGGCATCACTTATTGGCGCCAAAGGATTGGGGGAAGATGTTTTGGAAGCTTTGCAATATGCTTCCGTCGGGCAGGGAATTTTGGCCGGCTTTGCGATTTTGTTCTGCGCGATGATTCTGGATCGTATCGTGCAAGGAAAACGCGAATAGCAGATTAGCGGGCGAAAATCTGTAAACTGTCTGTCAGGGTTTGCCAGATTGCAGCGCTTTGCTCTGTGCGCTTTGCGCGCAAACGAACCAGCTTTATTTCAAGCGGCTGTGCTGGCAGGATATCATCAACGCGGATCAGTTCACCCTCGGCGAGCGGCCGATCCACAAGCGATGATGGCAACCAGGCAATTCCGATTTCGCTGAGCGTCAGTTGCAACATTGCAAAGGTCAAAGCGGTCTCGGCAATTGGTTCGACTGTGGCGCCGCTGGGCAATTTGGGCGCAATCATTCGCGTGAAGACCTGGCCAAGAAACACATCCGACGGATAAGCGATGATCGGCACATTCTGGCCGCCCGCATCATCCCGCAGATTCGGCCTGCAAACCGGAATAAAAAAATCCTTGCCGATGCCGAAGGTTTCAAAGGCCGTACTGATATCCAGCATCGCTTCGTCGGGAAGTGCATACATTACGGCAAGATCGACTTCTTTGGACAAGAGCAACATCAAGCATTCATCTTGATTGCCTGAGCGTACACGCACCGAAGTTTCGCTGTCGCGTGTCGCGGCGCGAACGATCTGCGGCGACACAACAGTTGTGAGCGCGTGTTGACAGACGAATGTGAGGGGTTTGCCAGCGCTTTTACTGGTGGTTTTCAAGGTTCGGCGCATTTCATGCAGCCGCGTGCTGAGATCACGCAGCTCTGGCTCTAGGGATTGGACGCCAGACATAAGCGAAACCGGTTTACGGCGACGATCAAACAGCGTGGTTCCAAGATTGTCTTCAATTGCGCGAACCCTGCGCGTGAACGCGGATTGTGTCAGCGCCCGTTTGTCCGCAGCTCGTGCAAGTGAGCCGCACTCCAACACAGCCAAAATGTCATCAATCCATTCAAGACGCATAGCGCGGTTTCGTATCCCAACATAAATTGCAATTCATGCAATTTACTCGCCTGATTTCGCATTAGCAACCGAGTTATAATCGCATTAAGTTGCTCAAAATACATATAGGAGTTTCTCATGCACCTCGCACGCTTTCCGCGCCTTCACATGGCACACTTGTCCACACCTCTGGAACCAATGACGCGATTGTCAAAAGAGCTTGGTGTCGAGCTGTGGATCAAGCGTGATGATTGCACCGGCATGTCGACTGGCGGCAACAAGACGAGAAAGCTTGAATTCCTGATGGCCGAAGCGGTTGATCAGGGCGCAGATATGGTCATGACCCAAGGTGCGACGCAAACCAATCACGGTCGTCAGACCGCTGCTTTTGCCGCGAAGCTTGGCCTGAAGTGTCACATCCTTTTGGAAGATCGTACGGGCTATCAGGATGGCAATTACAACACCAATGGCAACGTCATGCTCGATCACCTGCATGGTGCCACAACCGAGAAGTTTCCAGCCGGCCATGACATGCCTGGCGAAATGGAGCGTGCAGCTGAAAAGATGCGCGCCAAGGGACATAATGTGTATGTCATTCCTGGTGGCGGCTCGAACGCAACAGGCGCGCTCGGATATGTCAACGCTGCATTTGAATTGGTCTCGCAGGCCAATGATATGGGATTGAAAATTGACCGGCTGACCCACGCTACCGGCTCTTCTGGCACACAGGCCGGTCTGGTCACCGGGATTTGCGCGTTGAACGCACAGATCCCGATCCTGGGAATTGGTACGCGAGCACCCCAGCCCAAGCAAGAACAGATGGTCTATGACTTGGCGTGTAAAACCGCGGAAAAACTGGGCTGCCCTGGTGTGGTAAAACGTCAAGACGTTATGGCGAATACCGATTATGTCGGCGAAGGGTACGGCATTCCCACCGAAAGCGGCATCGAAGCCATCAAGATGTTTGCCGAATTGGAAGGCATCCTGCTTGATCCGTGTTACTCCGCCAAAGGTGCAGCGGGCCTGATTGATTTGGCGCGTAAAGGCGAATTCAAAGACGAGCGTGTGGTCTTCTTGCATACAGGCGGTGCAGCCGCCCTGCACGGCTATGATTTTGCCTTTGATCACAGCCCACGCTGGGTCCACGTTTAAAAGTGCTTGGGCCTCGAACAGTCGGTATACTCGGCGGGCTGGGGCCCGAAGCGACGATATTGCTGCAGCAAAAAGTGTTTGCGGCTGTGACGGCATATGATGACAGTGATCATGTCCCCCTTCTGGTTGATATGAACCCGCAAGTGCCGTCGCGGATTTCACATCTGATTGATGGCACAGGCGAAAGTCCGGGTCCGACACTGGCCGCGATGGCGGTCAGGTTGCAAAAAATGGGCAGTGCTGCACTGGCAATGCCTTGCAATACCGCGCATCATTATGCCGATGCGATCACCGGCCCGGTGGACATACCGTTTATCAGTATGATTGATCTCGCCGCAGAATATGCGCTGCGCAATGTTGGCGCGGGCGGAACTGTTGGTGTCTTGGCCTCTCCGGCGGTTCAGAAAATTGCGTTGTTTGAACAGGCACTCGGCGCAAAAGGCATATCGGTGATATGGCCTGATTGCGACGATGTGTTATTACAGGCAATCAAGACGCTCAAGTCTGTCGGACCTGACGAAACAGCGCGCACCACATTGCGAGATGCGTCAACCGCCCTTGTCACCTTGGGCGCAGATCTACAATTCATTGCCTGTTCTGAATTTTCAATGATCTCGGACAGTGTTGCACCAGACGCCAATGCGGTGGATACGCTGGATTTACTGGCGCAGGCGATTGTCGCGTTCTCAACAGATCTATAGCACGAAACAACGCGCTCGGCAGCCGGTCTGCAGGTTGTTTGATCAAAAATATCTCTGTCGCAGCGGGCGCGGTACACCGATCGCATCGCCGTTATTCTGAGTCGCAATCATACGATCTGGCGTGCTGCTAAGAAATCCCGTGTGGCATGCGCCTGAGCAAAAGGGTATTGATCGCGAACAGCGGGCAGGCCAAGTCTAACGCGATAGGCCGATGCAAGCGCCGCCTCCAGACACGACCGGGGCAGATAGGAATGCACGGCCTGCGCTCTGGGGTGCGATAGAAAAGGGAACGTATATGATTGGGGTCTTGCGACTGATTTTTCTAGTGCTCTTGGTGCAGACGGCTTTGTTTATCCTCATTTCCGGTTTCCAGCGGGGGAAGGCGCGCAAACGTGCTTGGGCGGAATACGAAGCTCTGACAGACAGCCGTCTTGATTGGGATACCTATCTGGAACGGAAGATGTTGGATTATCACCGCTCGCTTCGCAAAAAGTTGATCTGGTCGGTGTATGTCGGTCCAATGGTCATTGTTGTGCTGCTTGTTTATTTTGTGAATTTCGCCTGAAGGGGCTTGTTTGATGCGTTATGTTTTTTGGATTTTTTGGGGGCTTGTGTTCACTTTGGTGGCAAGCTTCCTGCATTACACACTGCCGCAGCGAGATGTTGTGCGAATTGTGGAAACCGAAGTCCGCCGGGTCGATTTTGATGCAAATTCGATTTTCTGGGCGAGCGCAGATGCAGGCCAAAACGCAGGGTCGATCAACCGCGATGTCCGTTTCATTAACGCCATGCGCGCCAATGGGCGGGTGACAGTCTATCGAAACGAGGACACTGGCTGGGGCTGGCCGCCCTATTTCAAGCTCGATTCCAGCAATTTGCAGACCGAAGCCGCTGATCTGACCAGCACCCAAGCCGAGCCGCGTTGGGTGGTCCTGACCCATTATGGCTGGCGCAACGAGTTCTTTTCAATCTTTCCAAATGCCGTCGCGGTGCGCCAAGTCGATCGCCCGGATGTACAATTGATCCCGTATTTCAATATCTTTGTGCTGGTTTCCCTGGCGGTGCTGGTGTTGTGGGTCTGGCGCTTATGGTCACGTTTTCACGAACGCCGGATCGAGCCGATTTTCGACACTGTCAGCATCGCCATCGATCATGCAGACCGTCGTGCAGACAGTTTGCGCGAGAGGGCCTTGGCATGGTTGGGCTCGTGGCGGGGCAAGCCGCGCGGCTAAGGATTGGCAGCCTCCTTGGTCAGCATTCCGCAGTAAATATACTTGCGGCGCTGGTATCTGCGAGGACGTCAGCGCCGCGGTCAGTCCGATCCCAGTAGGGCGATCAATTTGTCTAGAGTATAGACATTTGCGACTTTGCCTTGGGCGCCGGGGCGGAACATCGGGTCTTTTTTCAGACAGCCAACGCCGCAAATTTGCCGTGCGGTTCGGCTTGGTCCATCCACATACCAAAGGCGCCCTCCAGGGGTCGCAATCCATCCACCGATTCCTTCACGGGCGTCGCCACGCACGTCCAGCACAGATGGGATTTCTGAGAAATGCTGTTGGGTAAAGCCGCCATGAGTGTGAAACGAGGCGATCGCCGTCCCAAATGTCGGTTTCTGCGGCGCACAGCTGTCGATGGTGCCGAGGCTGATCGGGCCCGTGGTGATCTTGCCAGACCCGAGCCGGGCCAGATACCCGCAATATTCGCGACTTTGCGTAAAAGACGGGCCCTGTAACCGGTTCATCAGACTGACGACGAATTTGCGTTCATCTGTTGATTGCGCGTCCGCTGAGATGGTTGTTGCACAGCCAAGCAGCGCGACCGCGCAACAGACCAATCTATTCGCCATAAGGCACCCACACTGTTTTGACTTCGGTCGCGGCCTCCAGAAAGGTCGAGCCTTCGCCATCGGTGCCCATCCAATCGCGCTGGCGCGCGTTGTTGACCCAAGTCCGCTTCAGGTTTCCGGTGCTTGCGGTTTCGATCATGCGGCTCAGGTCAGTCGATGAAAAGGTCCAAATCGCATCGAGTTCCAGGTGGCTGGCCAATGTTGGGGCCAGATCGGCATGGCTGCCGGTGACGATATTCACCACGCCTGCAGGCACGTCCGAGGTTTCCAGCACTTGATACAGATCGGTTGCGGCCAAAGGGAACGGCTCGGACGGGACAAGCACGATCGGGTTGCCCATCGCCAAGGCGGGTCCAATCACCGACACAGCCCCAAGGAGAGGCACGTCATCAGGGGCTAAAGCCCCGATCAGACCAACCGGCTCGTGGATCGCCAAGGCCAATCCGCGTAGGGGCACGCCCTTTGATGCGCCGTCATACTTGTCGGCCCAGGCGGCATAGCTGAACAAGCGGCTGATGCTGGCTTCGACCTCGGCCATACCATCCTTGCCGGTCATATCTTTGATCCGTGTCGCGAACTCTTCGCTCCGCGCCGAGAGGTTTTCGGCGATATAGTACAAGATCTGCGCCCGCAGATGCCCTGTTGTCTTCGCCCAGCTGCGCGCTTTTGCAGCAGCTTCAACCGCGTTGCGAATGTCTTTTCGGTTGCCCAGCCCAACATGTCCCAACAGCTGGCCCGTGGGCCCAACCACCGTGCGTGAATACCCGCTGTCAGGTCTTGCTTGCTTGCCACCGATATACATCTTTGCGGTTCGGTCCAGCGGATCTGCGGGCGTCGTCTCATCCGCGCGAAACGCGGCAATCGGGGCCAATGATTGGGATGCACGCAGCGATTTGGTATAGGCGCGCAGTCCTTCCCACCCGCCCTCACGGCCAAAGCCACTTTCGCGCATACCGCCGAATCCTGCGGCCGCGTCAAACAGATTTGTGGCGTTGACCCAGACGACCCCGGCCACAAGCTTGGGCGCTATATCCAAGGCCAGGTTCACGTTTTCGCTCCAGACACTCGCCGCCAGCCCGTACCGAGTCTGATTCGCGATCTGTACGGCCTCGGCGGGCGTGCGAAAGGTCGTGGCAACCAACACGGGACCAAAGATTTCCGCTTGCATCAGATGCGCGGCAGGGCTCAGCCCGGTGATCAATGTTGGTGGATAAAAACAGCCCTGCTCTGGCAAGGCAATCGGTGCCTGATAGATCTGTCCTTCTGTATTTGCGTCGACCATATCGGTGATCGCCTTCAGCTGCACCGGATCCACGATCGCTCCGATGTCGATACACTTGTCCATCGGATCGCCCGCGCGCAACTGTCCCATCCGGGCTTTCAATTTGGTATAGAATGCCTCAGAGATCCCCTCTTGAACGATCAAGCGCGAACCAGCGCAACACACTTGGCCTTGGTTGAACCAGATGGCATCGACCAGCCCTTCAACAGCGCTATCCAGGTCGGCATCCTCAAACACGATATAGGGCGATTTGCCGCCAAGCTCGAGAGTCAGCGCCTTGCCGGATCCTGCGGTCGCCTCGCGAAGACGTCGGCCCACTTCGGTGCTGCCGGTAAAGGCAACCTTGTCGATCCCTGGATGTGCGACAAGCGCAGCCCCCGTCGCGCCATCGCCAGTGACGATATTCACCACGCCATCGGGTACTCCGGCATCGCGGCAAATATGCGCAAACAACAGGGCCGTTAAAGGCGTGTATTCGGCGGGTTTCAACACCACCGTGTTGCCCATCGCCAAAGCAGGCGCAATCTTCCATGCCAGCATCAACAGCGGAAAATTCCACGGAATGATCTGACCGCAAACGCCCAAAGGGACCATGCCTGGCATCTCTGTGCTCATCAGCTGCGCCATACCGGCATGATAGTAAAAATGCCGCTGCGCCAATGGGATATCGATATCTCGGCTCTCGCGAATGGGTTTGCCGTTATCGAGCGTTTCAAGCACAGCAAACAATCGGCTGTGCTTTTGCAACAGTCGTGCCAGGCCATACAAGACCCGCGCCCGCGCGTGACCGCTTTGTTTCGACCACGGCCCAAACGCGGTGCGCGCCGCCGCGACTGCGGCATCAATATCTTCTTCGGTACCTTGTGAAATCTGCGCGAGCTGCGCACCTGTCGCCGGATTGGACGTCGCAAACTGTGTTGTCCCAGAGATCCACTGACCCCCAATAAAATGCCCAAAGCTGCGATCATTACGGTCAAGCCAGGCGGTCGCCTCAACGGCACTTTCCGGGGCGGTTCCATATTCCATCGTCTCGAATATCTCTTGAATAGTCATGGCTTCCTTGTTCCTATCAAATTCAAGACTTTACGCCAAAGCATGGCGGTGGCTGGCGGAATAGGCGCCGGTCACGTGATGTTCCAATTGTCGCTCGATATCGTTCAGCAGCGATGACGCCCCGAAGCGAAACAGGTCCGGCTGCATCCATCGCAGGCCCAATTCTTCGCGCAGTAAAGACAGATAGACCAACGCATCTTTGGCCTTAGAGATCCCCCCTGCTGGTTTATACCCAACCAAATGGCCAGTCCGATCGCGGTAATCGCGGATTGCGCGAATCATCGTTAGGCTGACAGGTAGAGTGGCGTTGACGGACTCCTTACCGGTCGAGGTCTTGATGAAATCCGCACCGGCCATCATGCAAATTCGGCTGGCACGGGCAACGTTGCGCAGCGTTCCCAGCTCTCCGGTGGCGAGGATTGCTTTGATATGCGCGGGCCCGCAGGCTTTGCGGAACGCCACCATTTCATCATACAGCGCCGCCCAATTCCCGCTGAGCACATGACGGCGCGAGATTACGATGTCGATCTCGGACGCACCCGCTGCAACGGAGGCCTCGATCTCTTTGATCCGGAGGTCAAGTGGCGATAACCCCGCCGGGAATCCGGTTGACACCGCTGCCACGGGAATTGCGGTGCCGACCAACGCCTCGACGGCAGTCTCGATCATATCGTGATACACACAAACCGCGCCGGTGGTCAGCTCTTGCATTCCCAGAGCGTCCAGCAGATCCGCCCGTACCGGTTGGCGCGCTTTCGCGCAAAGCCGCTGGACCCGTCCTGCGGTGTCGTCTCCAAACAAGGTCGTCAGATCGATCATGCTGATCGCCTTGCATAACCAAGCGGCTTGATGTGCCTTCTTCACACTGCGTCGACCGGGCAACGTCCCGGCCCGACGTTCAAGCGCCGACGTGTTCACAGCAACTGACAGCGCCCAATCGAGATCCAGCGGGGCGATCGGCACGCGCGTTTGCGTGGTTTGGGGCAGGTGGGCAACGTCCGAGCCGGTTAAAGATGATATCGTACGGTCCAAAAGAGCCCCTTTCGATTTTTTTACTATTTGGTCAAAGATGCCATAGGTGTTCCGGCGGTGCAACCAAAAGGGCATGCGCCAAATATATGGTGTTTTTCGTTACGACCGAAGGCCAAATAATGTAAGCAGACGTGTGGCCCGGACAAGTCAGTCGTGAAAAACGGGGTCGTTCTTGCCCCAAAAGGTCAACAAGTCCGAAGCAAGGACGGTTCGGTCTAGGTTGAGCTCGATTTGCAACACATCGACCGCCACGAGAGAGGCCAAGCGATATAGATGTGGGGCTTGGATCCACCCGGCGGCAAGCATCGTGCTCATGCCTTCTGCAGCGGATGCCAGCGCCAGTGTCAGTTGCAAACCACGTGCGCGTGGATAGGCGCGGGCTGCGCGTAAAACCACCGTTCCTCGTTTGGCGGGAACTGGGTCGTAGCCCTCGACGATGAAGGCAATCATTCGATCGGTTTGACTGTCGCCCATACCAAATGGTGTTATCGACACGCCGTCATACCGGCGTTAATTGACGCCACTTTTGTACGTAAAAGTTAAAGAAATTCTGCACGATCTGGTGTCGCGATTGAAGGTTTCGGACCTCAGCAGCGCCCTGTATCAGTCGATCGCGCCGCCGCCAAATGCATTGCCATTTTTGTAATCACACGGTGCTTCTTGCATCTCCAGATGCAGCCGGTTTCCAGTGTAAGGATTGGTGCGCGCAAGCGTTTCGTTCACTTCGATGCCCAAGCCCGCAGTGTCTGGCGGGATCAGAAAACCGTCGTCAAAGTGGATTGTGTCACCAATCAGGGCTTTGTGATAGGGGCCGCCAGTTTGGATCGTCTCGGCGATCAGCAAGTTTGGAATCGAGGCGGCAAGCTGTATGTTTGCTGCCCATTCGATCGGTCCTGCATAAAGATGCGGCGCCATTTCGGCGTTATAGGTCTCAGCCAGAATGCTGAGTTTCTTGGCCTGCCAGATGCCGCCAACGCGGCCCAAAGCCGGTTGCAAAATGCGCGCACCGCCAGAGCGCAGCACAGTTGAGAATTCCGACAGGGTGGTCAGCCTCTCGCCCGTGGCCACCGGAATCGAGGTTGCACGCGCAACCTGTGCATATTCCAACAGATTGTCGGGGGGAACAGGTTCTTCGAACCACAGCGGTGCGTAAGGCTCAATCGCCTTGGCCAAACGGATCGCACCGCCGGTTGTGAACTGACCGTGAGTGCCAAACAGCAAGTCCGCCTTGTCGCCAACGGCCGTGCGGATGGCTTTGCAAAAGGCGGCGGATTGCGTGATGTCGCTCATTGCGGGTTGATGACCGCCGCGCACCGTATAAGGGCCCGCTGGATCGAATTTGATCGCTGTGAACCCCTGTTCTAGACAGGCCAGGGCAACCTCGCCTGACATGTCAGGGGTGTTCCAGAATGCAGGCTGAGGGTGGTGATCCATCGGATACAGATACGTGTAAGCCCGGATGCGCTCGTTCATCTTACCGCCCAGCAAAGCCCAGACAGGGCGATCGCGGGCTTTGCCCAGGATGTCCCAGCAGGCAATTTCGATCCCTGAAAACGCGCCCATCACGGTGGGATCCGCGCGCTGGGTGAAACCGCTGGAATAGGCGCGGCGGAACATCATCTCGACGTTCTCGGGGGTTTCCCCCTCGCAATGGCGCTCGAACACGTCTCGGATCACATGGGTCATCGCGTCGGGACCGATTGCGGCGGCATAAACCTCGCCCCAACCGATTATTCCGCAGGCGGTCGTGACCTTTACAAAAATCCAATAACGCCCGCCCCACCCCGGCGGGGGAGGAGCCGTAACGATCACATCCAACTCAGCAAGTATCATGGTGGGGCTCCCTCAGGTCTGCGCGGCCTAACTGTTGAATAAGTTTACATTGTGCCGCGCGGCACCGGGTAGGTGCTGCAGGCCTCGATTGGCGATACCAATACCGGACTGCCACTTGCCAGATCGGTGATCCCCACCCCAAGCGGCGCCTGTTTTTCATCGGCGCCGGAGGCTGCCAAATGCAGCGTCTCTATTCTTAAAGGCGCGCCAAAGGCCGTGCAAACGGCAGCTTTGATCTCGGTGAGTGTCATCGCAGAATGTCCTTCGGTTGGCGCTTGTGGATCATTGAGACCGGTATTTTGCGGCTCAGCTCAGTGGCTTTAGTCAATGCGTGTCTTGCTGCGGATGCTCGTCTTCCAATGGCTGAGCCCGTTCGACAAGTCTGGCAAAGACCGAAGCGCCCAAAGGTGCAACTTCATCGTTAAAGTCGAACTTGGGATGGTGGCAAATCGGTCCGACCCCCTGGCCGAGGTTCAGATATGCCCCGGGTCGCTCGTTCAACATGTAACTGAAATCTTCGGCAGCCATCATTAATTTGGTGTCCCTGCTGGTTTTTTCAGGGCCGACCAGTTCTTCGGCGACTTGGGCCGCAAATTCGGCTTTGTCGGCATCGTTCACGGTCGGGGGGTATTCGCGACGAAATTCAAGCTCGACGCCGACCTCCATGGCCTGCGCCGTGCCATGGCAAATCTCGCTCAGACGGCGTTCTGCCAAATCAAAAAGGAAAGGATCAAACACACGGACCGTGCCCTGCAACTCGGCCGTTTCGGCAATGATATTGGTGGCAGTCCCGGCGTGAAACATCGTCAGAGAAATCACCATCTGCGCAAGTGGATCTACATTGCGCGATACGATTGCATTGATCGCCGTCCCGATCTGCATCGACGCTGCGATCGGATCAATGCACGCGTGCGGCCAAGCAGCATGTCCGCCTTTGCCAGTCACCGCGATCTTGAACTCGGCCACCCCGGCCATCATCGGACCAGGGCGTGTTTCGATCACACCTGTTTCCAGATCCGGCGCATTATGAATCGCATAGACTTGCGCGATGTCGAACCGATCCATTATGCCTTCTTCAACCATCACGCGTCCTCCGCCGCCGCCTTCTTCAGCGGGCTGAAAAACAAGTGCGGCACGGCCTTTGAAATTGCGTGTCTCGGCCAGGTATTTTGCCGCCCCCAGCAGCATGACCGTGTGTCCGTCATGCCCGCAGGCGTGCATTTTTCCTGGCACTGTCGAAGTATATTCTACCCCCGTCTCTTCCTCCATTGGCAGTGCATCCATATCGGCGCGCAAACCAATCGTCGGCCCATCGGCTTGGCCGTTAATGATTGCGACGATACCGGTTTGGGCGATTCCTTCGTGGACCTCGTCGACGCCCATTTCCTTCAGCCGCTCGACCACGAAGGCGGCGGTTTGATGACATTCGAACCCCAGTTCAGGATGCTGATGCAGATAGCGCCGCCATTCTGTCAGCGTGTCGGCAAAGTCGGCAATACGGTTCAGGGCAGGCATGATGAAACTCCGATCTAAGAGAGGTCAGCATATCGCTTGTATGGGCGGTTTCAAGTCACGTGCAATGATTTGGATCGGGTTAGAAATACGACCAAACACAGCCCCATCAGCGCCATCGACAGCAAAAATGCGGCACCGGGCAGATAAATCGGCGTCCCCTCAACCGTGAAATAGGCAAAAATCTGCGTCAAAATGAGCGGTGAAACGATAAGCGCCACCGCCCGCGATGAGCTGATTACCCCTTGCAGCTCGCCTTGCTGATTGTCGTCTGCGATTCGCGACATCATCGCCTGCAAAGCAGGTGTGACAACGGCGCCAAGTGCTGTCAGCGGAGTCAAAATCAGCACCAAAGTCGGGGATACAACGAAGGCCAGGCACAAAAAAGCCGCTGCATTAAAGCAAAATCCGTACAATATCGTACCGGTTTCTCCAAACCTTTTCAATATGATCCGGATCAATCCCCCTTGTACGAGGGCCATTGAAATCCCAAAGCTGGCAAGGCTGAACCCAACCATGCCAGGCCCCCAGTCAAAGCGTTCTTGGGTAAAATACGCCCAAGTCGCCGGGTAGACGATAAATGCGAATTCATAGATGAAAAATAACAGCAGATAGCGTTTGACACCTGGCAGCTGTCCGAGCGCTTTGAACGCGCCGAACGGGTTGGCCCGGCGCCAGGCAAAAGGGCGGCGGATCCGGTCCGTCACAGTTTCGGGGAGCACAAAATATCCGAAGATTGCATTGCCGAACGCCAACACCGCGGCGCCCCAAAATGGGGCGCGCGTGCCAAACTCGGCCAAAAGCCCTCCGATCAGCGGACCAATCACGAAGCCGATCCCGAAGGCGGCTCCGACAAGGCCGAAATTCTTGGCTTTGTCCTCGGGTGCGGAAATATCGGCGATAAATGCTTTGGCGGTCGATTGTGTGGCCGCGGTGATGCCGCCCACGATGCGACCTGCCAACAGCAACCAAATTGAACCCGCGATCGCCATAACCACATAATCCAACGCCATGACCAACAGCGAAATCAGCAAGACCGGGCGTCGTCCATACCGATCCGAAAGATTGCCGACAATCGGGCCAAAGATGAACTGCATCACGGCAAAAGAGGTGGCCAGTATGCCTCCCCAAATCGCGGCTTGTCCTAATGCGCCGCCCTTCACGGCGCGGATCAAATCTGGCATTACAGGCAGGATCAGGCCAATCCCAATCGCGTCCAGCGCGAGGGTTACGAGGATAAACGTAAACGAAAGCTTGGTCGACATGACACAGATCCAGACCTGAAAAACAACTCGTCATTTGCTGATTTGCTGGATGTGTCAACAACATTTGGCAAATCGGTTGCTTGGCAGGTTTTACGCGGGTGAGATATGGCCAATCCGGGCCATAAACCGATGCAGAAGCTGCGCATATTCGGCCGGTTTTTCGACATGGGGCAGATGGCCGACGCCTCGGATTAGGGCGAAATCGGACCCTGGTATCAGATCAGTTGTTTCGCGAACCAGGTCTGGCGGGCAAGCGCGGTCCTCAGATCCCGCAATCCCAAGTGCAGGCAGCCGCAGACCGCTGGTCGTCGTCATGAAATCTGCACCTGCAATTGCCGCTGCACAGCCGATGCAACCAGGCTCCGGCGTGTCGTGCATCATCTGTGCCCAATGGGCCAATTCGGGCGTTTGTCGGAATTTGGCCGAAAACCAATGCGGTATCACGGTGTCGGCAAAATGCGCCAATCCATTGGCTTGGATCGCCGCAATGCGATCCAACCATATCTGTGGCGTTCCCATCTTGGCGGCTGTGTTTGACAACACCAAGGCGCGCACAAGGTCCACCCGCTTTACGGCCAGTCCCTGGCCAACCATTCCGCCCAGAGATAAGCCAACAAACACCGCTGCTTTCACACCAAGAGCATCCAATATTTTCTCGGCATCCGAGACGAGGCTTCCCATTTTATAGGGACCCGTCGGTATATCCGACGCGCCATGGCCGCGCATATCGTATCGAATAATGCGCAAACCATCCGGCAAGAGTGACAAAATCGGCTCCCATAGGCGCGTATCCGTGCCCAATGCATTCGCAAAGACCACAGGTGATCCGTCTGGATCGCCTGTGTCGACAACATGCACAGAAATATCGCCAACATTGATGAACGCCATGTTTCTTTTCCCTCAGCGGCAAAGCTTTCCTATTCTTACCATGATCGGGCGTAAGCTTACGATCAGGCGGCTTAGGGCCCACTTTTTTAGACTTGAGACTCTATAGTTCGAAAGATTACCCGCCGGATCCTGTAGAGGCCAACACATCCGCAAAAACTGTCGCGTCCACATTGCCGCCTGTTGCGACTGCGATCACGGTGTCGCCTTGGATTTGGTCTGGGTGGAATAACGCTGCGGCCAATGCAACAGCGCCCCCTGGTTCAAGGACCAGTTTCAATCTTGAAAACGCCAGACGCATTGCGTCTTTGACTTGCGCATCTGTGACAACCAGGCCGGGGCCGCATAGCCTGTTGAGTATTGGAAATGTCAGTTGGCCTGGGGAAGGGGTTACAATGGCGTCACACAATCCCACTGGGGGCCCCGCATTCGACATGATCTGACCCGCCTCAAGCGATCGCGCCACGTCATCGAACCCTTCGGGTTCGACCGGGCGCACCCGCAAACCAGGGGCTTGGGCCTCAAGCGCCAAAGCAATGCCGCTGGTTAATCCGCCGCCGCCACAACACACCAGAACCTCCGCACTTGTGATCCCTTCCGCGTTTGCTTGCTGTGCAAGTTCCAAGCCTGCGCTGCCTTGTCCGGCGATCACCTCGGGATCGTCAAATGGCCGAACAAGCGTCAGCCCGCGCGCGGCGCTCAGCTGTGCTCCAAGTTTATCGCGATTTTCCCCAGCGGCACGGTCATACAGAACGACTTCTGCCCCCAAAGCGCGGGTGTTCTCAATTTTTGACCTCGGCGCATCTTTCGGCATGATGATGCTTGCAGGAACACCATGGATACGCGCGGCCAGTGCCACGCCCTGAGCATGATTGCCGCTGGAAAACGCGATCACCCCTCGCGTGCGTTTCTGGTCCGAAAGGGCAGTCAGCGCCGCCCATGCACCGCGAAATTTGAAGCTTCCAGTGTGTTGTAAACATTCAGCTTTCACGAAAACTTGGCGTTCTGCCACCTGGTCTAGAAAGTCACAGCGCAGCAAAGGTGTTTCGCGCATATGGCCTTGCAACCGTGCTGCTGCAGCGTTGATCATCGCAAGATTCATAGCATTGCCGCCCAAGTCTGAATCACGAACACGGCCTCGAGCTCATCCAGGAAGGGGATATGGGCGCGGTCCGGGATTTCGGCAAACAGCATTTCGGGGTGTTGCCGCAGCATTTTTGCAACCGTGTCACGTGATAAGATATTTGAATGCGCGCCCCGGATCAGGGCCAGGGGCATGCCGCCCAACGCGTCAAAAAACGGCCATAAATCAACAGGTCCGGAATTAATGCGCAGAGCGTGGCGCAACAGAGGATCATAGGTGATCTGCAAGCCGCGCTCTGTCTGGTGATACAGGGTCTGGACTTCGTTGAGCCACCGCTGCGCCGAGACGTTGGCGAAGCCCTGCATCAAGTCGGGCATCGCTGCGGCCATCTCGGCATGGGTTGCAAAGCGCGGGTTGCGCCCGACATAGTCGGTGATGATCGACAGTCCGGCGGGATCGATCTCTGGTCCGATATCGTTCAAACACACACCCGTCAGTCGATCGCGCGCGGCCAAACCAAGGCCCATCGCGATCAGACCCCCGCGTGACGTGCCCAACAGGCCAACTTGGGACAGGTGCAAATGGTCTAGCAATTGCAGGACATCTTGCGCCTCTTGCGCGATGGTATAGCTGGTATGATCCGCCCAGTCGCTTGCGCCGCGGCCGCGATAATCCATGCGAATCACGCGGTAGCCTGCGAGTGCAGGCAGAGCATATTGAAAATCACGGTGCGTGCGGGTCAGCCCTGCAAGACACAAAATCGGTGTGCCCTCTCCTTCGTCTTGATAGAACAAGCGGGTGCCATCAGGCGCAGTGATATACGGCATTAGAGGTTGCTCGCTAAAGCTGGAATTTCAGACAAATCTGTAACGATATGGGCGGGGGTTCCTGGCAAGCGGTCCATTGGCAGGCCCCCCCGGTTAATCCATGCGGTATGAAACCCAAACCGAGCTGCAAAAGCCGCATCCCAGCCATTGGACGAGCAAAACAGGACGTGGTCTGGCGAACACCCGAAATGCGTCTCGACCATCCGATAGACATCGGGATGGGGCTTGAAGACCCCGACCTGCTCGACGCTAAGCACGGCATCCAGCTTCGTTTGAAGCCCCGAGCTTTTCACGGCTGCGTCAAGCATATCGGGCGAGCCATTGGACAAAATCGCTGTACTCAACCCCGTGGTTTTCAAAGCACTGAGCGCGTGCAAAGCATCCGGATAGGCGGCAAGCTGCCAATAAAGCGCCAGAAGATCTGCGCGCAGCGCGCGATCTCCGTCTAAGCTCGAAGCCTCTAGGGCCCAGTCCAGGCTGTCTTTTGTCACAGTCCAAAAGTCAATATGCGCGCCAGCCGTCGCGCGTAACCAGCTGTATTCCAACTGTTTTGCACGCCAATCGCGTGAAACTGTCGGTGCATGGCGGGCGAAGTCTTGCCGGTCCGGACGCTGGGCAAGATCCGTGGCAGCCGCGCTGACATCAAAAAGTGTGCCATAAGCGTCGAAGACACAGTGCGTGATGGTCATAAGGGCCCCTTCGACATTCAGCTTGCTGTGGACCGGCCCCATGAAAAGAGCCCATTTTTGACATCTGTCAGATTTGGACACACAAACTGTGTTCCAATTCCGTACCGATCAAACGAGCCCGTAAGACATGTCCAGGCCCGAATGGGCCCACAGGTTACAGATTTTCGGGCTGGGGCAAACCAAGTATATTGTAGCCACCATCGACCATGATCACCTCGCCTGTGGTGCAGGCTGAGCCAGCGCTCGCAAGCCAGACAGCAGTCCCACCGATCGCCTCAAGCGTCGCATTCGCACGTAATGGGCTATTGTTCGCGGTAAACCGAAATGTCTGGCGCGCACCCCCGATGGCGGCTCCCGACAGGGTCTTCATCGGACCAGGCGAGATCGCGTTCACCCGTATTCCCTCAGGGCCAAGATCGTTGGCCAAATACATCACGGCAGATTCCAACGCGGCCTTGGCCACGCCCATGACATTGTACCACGGTGTGGCCCGATTGGATCCTTGATAGGTCAGCGTGATGATTGAACCACCATTTTCCAACATCAATGGACGCGCCAATTTTGCCATATCAATCAAAGAGTAAGCCGAAATTTCGAGAGAGGTTTTGAAATTCGCTCGCGAGGTATCAATAAATCGGCCTGTCAGCTCGGACTTGTCGGAATAAGCAATGGCGTGGACCACGAAATCCAAGCTACCCCATTTTTCTTCAAGCGTGTCAAAACAGGCCTGACAGGTCTCAGTGTCGGTCGCATCGTAGTCCAGTATAAGCTCCGATCCGAGACTTTCCGCCAGCGGCTTCATTCTCTCCCCGAAATATTCAAGCTGGCCCGCGAACGCCAGCTCGGCACCTTCAGCATGCATCGCTTGGGCAATGCCCCAAGCGATGGATCGATTATTTGCAACGCCTGTAATCAGGCCCCGCTTGCCCTTCATCAAATCCGCCATAATGTCTTACCCGTGGAATTTGCTCATGACCAAGGTGGCATTGGTACCACCAAAACCAAAACTGTTTGACAATATACTGTCGAGTTCAACACCTTCGCGCAACTCTTGCACCACTTCGCCGGGATCAATTCGCGCGTCAAGCTCGGTGATATTGGCGCTGGCGGCGATGAAATTACCCTGCATCATCAAAAGACTATAGATTGCTTCATGCACGCCGGTGGCGCCAAGCGAATGCCCGGTCAGTGACTTTGTTGATGCGATAGGCGGTGTGGTGCCGCGACCAAAAACCCGCCGAACGGCGTCAATTTCGGTGAAATCGCCCACCGGCGTCGAGGTGCCGTGTGCATTAATATAGTCGATTTTGCGACCCTCAGGCAGGGTTTCAAGGGCCAGACGCATCGAGCGCTCTCCTCCCTCACCGCTGGGTGCGACCATATCATGGCCATCTGAGGTCGCGCCATAGCCGGTCACTTCGGCATAAATTTTGGCGCCGCGAGCCCGCGCATGCTCAAGTTCTTCGAGCACCACCACACCGCCGCCGCCCGCAATGACAAATCCATCACGAGTTACGTCAAAGGTGCGTGATGCGGTGGTGGGGGTATCGTTATATTTGCTGCTCATGGCGCCCATGGCATCAAACAGACAGCTGAGTGTCCAGTCAATTTCTTCGCCGCCGCCGGCAAAAACAATATCTTGCTTGTTGAGCTGGATCTGCTCAACCCCATTGCCGATGCAATGGGCCGATGTCGAGCATGCCGAGGTGATCGAATAGTTCACTCCCTTGATCTTGAAAGGTGTTGCCAGGCAGGCCGAATTTGTCGAGCTCATGCATCTCGTCACCATGAATGGCCCCATGCGCTTGGGCGCGCGTTTGGTTTTTACAGTTTCAAACGCGGTAAAGAAGTTCGAGGTCGATGGCCCGCCAGAGCCCATCACCAAACCCGTACGTTCGTTCGACACATCGCGCTCTTCAAGGCCGGAATCTGCGATGGCTTGTTCCATTGCCAGATAGTTGAACGCCGCACCTGGTCCCATGAACCGCAATTGGCGCTTGTCGATGTGATCTTCCAATACGATGTCTGGCACACCGTGCACCTGACTGCGAAACCCATTTTCAGCGTAGCTTTCGGAAAATGAGATGCCTGAGCGCCCAGCGCGCAAAGATGCTTCAACTTCGGCGGTATCGTTGCCAATCGATGAGACAATGCCCATCCCTGTGATTACTACTCGGCGCATCGCCGCTCTCCTTCTTGTCGGCTTAGGTTTCAGACAGAGCGACTTTCATGTCTTTGACCACATAGATCACCTCACCATCTGCTTCGACCCGTCCATCGGCCACACCCATCGTCAGACGTCGGGTTTGGATCGCTTTGGTGAAATCCACATAATAGGTCAGCATTTTGCGGTCCGGCCGGACCATGCCGGTCAGCTTGACTTCGCCCACACCCAGCGCATAGCCGCGCCCTTGCCAGCCGCGCCATCCCAGGTTGAATCCGGTCAACTGCCACAACCCGTCCAAACCCAAACAGCCTGGCATGATCGGGTTTCCGGGAAAGTGGCAGTCGAAAAACCACAAATCTGGTTTGATGTCGAATTCGGCCAGAATGTGCCCCTTGCCATGGGCACCACCATCACCGGAGACCTCGGTAATTCGGTCCATCATCAGCATCGGTGGGGCTGGCAATTGTGCGTTTCCGGGGCCAAACAAGTCTCCGCGCGCGCATTTGAGCAGGCCTTCTTTGTCAAACGAAGTTGGGTAATCTGCCATATTGGGCGGTGTCCTTGCCTGTTGCCTTGTTTTTGTCCGTCTAGCACCCTCGGTCCGCACGTGACAAGTGTGCCGAGCGCGCGACGCGGGGGCATGCCTTGGATTGATTGCTCTTTGGAATTGAATTCCACTCACAAGGTCGCATATACTATGAGAGCTGAGAGAGAAGCCGCCCGATGATGCATGCGCAATCCATAAGCACCGACTGGCTGAAAACCGGCGATGTGCGCCCAACGCGGCAACGCGTGGCTTTGGCGTGTTTGCTCGTGGGCGATGGTCAGGATCGCCACGTTACAGCAGAAGGCCTGTTCGACGCAGCGCAAGCCCGCGGCGAGAAGGTGTCATTGGCGACGGTCTATAACACACTGCGCTGTTTTTGCGACGCAGGGTTATTGCAAGAAATCACGGTCGATGGGACGCGCAGTTATTTTGACACCCGTATGGACGACCATCCTCATTTCTATTGGGAGGAGCGGGGCGTTCTAACCGATGCGCCCGCTGACCAGCTGGAAATCGCCCGCCTGCCTGCCCTCCCCGAGGGGATGGAAATAGCAAAGGTCGACGTCGTGGTCCGGATCCGGCAAAAGACCTAGCCCGTCAAGATTCAGGCGTGGCCGCCGGTGATGCATAACATCAGCCTTGTACGCTCAAACCTCGGGGCCGTGCAAAGCTGCTGGGATTTGCATTGGTACTCTTTCTAGCGACATGCGCTGTGTCTGAGCTCGGAACTTCGAAATCGACATCGTCGTCCGATCATGTTTGACCATGAACGTCAAATGGCGAAAGCGGATTGGGCCGAATTGAGAGCAGTGTTGCCCGCGACCGTGGCGAGTCATATGGAACCGGTGGTCTTTGACCCTCTTTTGCCCGAGGATATGTTGCCCAAAATTTGGTTGTAACCGTCAATAAAGCTGGGCCTGCGATCCACGTATCGATGACGGCCGCGGCGTGGAAAAACACCGGAATGTTGACAAAATCTGCGTGATTGCGCCGGGTCGATGCACGGTCAACCTGACCCAGTATTCATCGAGCGTAAAAACCCAAGTCAACTGTGATGCTGTGCGTTCACATTCCTGTCGGAATCACCAGCCGCGTGACAGACCGTAGCAACAAACCGATATCGCCTCGCAGGGTCCGATTGGCCACGTAAGCGGTGTCGTATCTCACCCGTGTTACAAAGTCAGAGCTGTTGCGCGCTTTGACTTGCCACAATCCGCCAATGCCCGGCCGCACCTCGTAATAGGCGGCGCTGCCGCGTTGCGCATCATAAAGCGCTTTTTGGCAAGGCATGAACGGGCGGGGGCCAATCAGGCTCATTTCCCCTCGACAGACATTCCAAAGTTGTGGCAATTCATCGAGCGAGTACCGCCGCAAGATGCGTCCGATCCGCGTCAATCTTGGATCGTGATTCAGTTTTTGAGCGGCGTGCCATTCCTGCGCCAAAGCGGGCTCGCGTTCTAGCATGTCCGTCAGCCGCGCCTCGGCGTCTGTCACCATTGAGCGCAGCTTCCACATTCGAAAAATATGCCCGTCCTTACCGACACGCTGCTGGCCGTAAAACCCCGGCCCGCCATCCAGGCGCACCAGCAACCAAAGCAAGGCGATCAGCGGCATCCAAACCGCAGCTGTTGGCAGAGATATAAATAAGTCAAGCAAACGCGCAGAAAACCAAGCGCGCCGCGCGGGCAGGGCATCAAAATGAACCTGAACCGGTATCTGAGGGGGAAAAAAAGTCATGAATGCTCCGTCTAAAAAGGACGCAGCCATTCATCATTGATTAACCTTAATAAAACGTAAAGGCGAGTATTAACAAAAGGTTAACACTCGCCCCGGGGGGAATTAAACTGCCGCTTTTAGGGCTTCGACCAAATCGGTCTTTTCCCATGAGAAGCCGCCATCGGTCTCTGGCGTGCGGCCAAAATGGCCGTAAGCGGCGGTGCGTGCATAAATCGGTCGGTTCATGCCCAGGTGAGTGCGAATGCCGCGAGGTGTCAGATCCATGATCTGCCCAACCGCTTTCTCGATAACACGTTCGTGAACCTGCCCAGTCCCATGAGTGTCGGCGTAAATCGATAGCGGCTTGGCCACGCCAATCGCATAGCTAAGCTGGATCGTACAACGATGGGCCAGACCAGCCGACACGACATTCTTTGCCAGATAGCGCGCCGCATAAGCGGCCGAGCGATCCACCTTGGTCGGATCTTTGCCTGAGAACGCGCCGCCGCCATGTGGGGCCGCGCCGCCATAGGTGTCTACGATGATCTTGCGACCGGTCAAACCCGCATCGCCATCGGGGCCGCCAATCACGAACTTACCCGTGGGGTTCACATGCCATTGGGTGTCAACACTGATCCAACCGTCGGGCAGCGTATCGCGAATATAAGGTTCGACCACCGCGCGGACATCGGCGCTGGTCATTGTCGCATCTAGATGCTGAGTCGACAGCACGATCGAGCTGACGCCAACCGGTTTACCATTTTCATAGCGCACAGAAAGCTGTGATTTCGCATCTGGTCCCAGCATTGGTTCGGTGCCGTTCTTGCGCATCTCGGCCAGTTTTCTGAGGATCGCATGGGAATATTGGATTGGTGCGGGCATCAGCTCCGCGGTTTCATTGACCGCATAGCCAAACATGATACCTTGATCGCCCGCGCCCTCGTCGCCCTGTGCGCCGGTCACGCCTTGCGCGATATGGGCGGATTGCTCATGCAGCAGGTTGGTAATTTCGACGGTCTCGTGGTGGAACTTGTCCTGCTCATAGCCGATGTCTTTGATGCAGGCGCGGGCGATCTCATCGATACGGCCCATATAGTCGTGCAGCTTGTTTTGATCCGTCAATCCGACTTCACCCCCGATCACAACCCGATTTGTCGTTGCAAAGGTTTCCGCTGCAACCCTCGCCAGGGGGTCTTCCGCCAAAAAGGCGTCCAGAACAGCATCAGAAATGCGGTCGCAGACTTTGTCAGGATGGCCTTCGGAAACTGATTCCGAGGTAAAGAGGTAGTTTTCGCGTGACATGAAAGTGCTCCATTAAAGGTTTTCCGTTGCACGCCAGGAAGCCGTTGTGCAGGAATTGGACCTTGCGCCTATACCTGTCGTCGAGCTGCGTCAATCTTTTGGCGCAATGTTGCACCTGCGGCCAAAGCAGCGAACGCACCCCAAAGCGCGATGAAGGGCCATTCTGCCCAAGTGACATACAAGGTCGGGGCCAGTCGCGGCGGCAGGGGCAAATCGACAGAGCCTTCGGTATTCAGCGCGATCTGACCTGTTACAGCGCCCGTGGCGTCGATGATCGCCGAGACCCCGGTATTTGCGACCCGGATCACCGGGAGGCCGCGCTCGGCCGCCCGCATGCGTGCAATCGCCAGATGTTGCTGCGGTCCAGCAAAGGTGCCGAACCACGCATCATTGGTCAGATGCAGCATCATCCGGGCTTTTGCGCTCAGCGCGCGGCCAAAATTTGGAAAGACCGCCTCGTAGCAAATCAAAGGCAGGGCAAGACCCAGCGGGCTGAGGTCCATCAGCCTTGGTCCTGTGCCTCTCGAATAGCCGCCCCCCTCCGTGTCGGCCAGGCCCTGGACCCCGAACCGCCCCAGCAGCGCGCCAAAGGGAATATATTCGCCAAACGGAACCAGTCTGGATTTTGCGTAGCCTGTGGTGACAACACCGTCCGGGCCCAAGGCAATGACCGTGTTGAACACGCGCCGACCGTCAAATTGGTTGAGCCCAAGGACAACTGGTCGGCCCCGGGCGGCTTTGGCAATCTGGCTCAGCTCGATTTGATCGCGCGGCAATGTCAGCGCCACCGCAGCTTCCGGCCAAACCGTCAGATCCGGCGTGCCAGGGGCTGCGGTGGCGTTGATCTGGCGATGGTAGAAAATCGGGGTCCATTCAGGGTCCCATTTGAGATGTTGTGGCGCGTTGGGTTGGACAAGTCGGATCACCGGCGCCGTATCGGGGATCTGTGGCGCGGTTGGTCCAAAAACGATACTGACGCCAATCAAAGCGCCCCCGCCCAGCGTTCCTAACCAGCGCAGCCCCGGGGTCACAAGCGCCGCCAGCACGACCGTGCTGACCAGCCCAAGCCCGTGGGGTCCAATCCATCCCAGCCAAGCGCTTAGGGGCGTATCGAGCCAGATTGCGGCCAGCATGCCCCAGGGAAACCCGGTGAATACAAACGCACGGGCCATCTCCATGAGGCTGAGCGCAAGCGCGAACAGAACCGCCCTATGCCACCGAGCTGCGACCCGGCCTGCGGCCCACCCCGCACCCGCCCAGAACAGCGCCAACCCCCCGGCCATCAGGATCAGTGCGAACGGGGCCATCCAGCCATGAGCCGCCGCATCGACATGAAACGGCTGAGTAATCCAATGGAGGGTGACAGCGAAATAAGCGGTCCCGGCGGTCCAGCCGATCCAGGCGCCGGCGCGCGCGGTCGATGCGTTTTGCACAGCCCAAAATACGGCCACAATCCCCAGCATCGCAGCTGGTAAAAGCGAAAACGGCGCTTGACCAAATGCGATTCCAAGCCCGCCTAATCCCGCGAGGCCACGCCCATACGGCCCGTCCCAGTCTGGCCAAGACAGGCGTGGCAAAGGCTACTCTGCCGCGGCGGAAACGGCCGCCACACCTGCCGTGCGGACGCGCACCCGCTTGATCCGGCGCGGATCGGCATCGACGATCTCGAACTGGGCACCGCTGGAATGGGCAATCACTTCGCCGCGCGCAGGCACGCGACCCAGCAAAATGAACACCAGCCCCCCCAGCGTGTCGATTTCCTCGTCACTTTCGGCGGGGCTCAGCGCCAGATCCAGCTCTTTGGCCAGCTCCTCAAGCGGCGCGCGGGCCTGCACCAGATAACATCCCGGTTTTTCCCGGGTCCAAAGAGTGTCTTCCGGCTCGTCATGCTCGTCTTCGATCTCGCCCACGACCTGCTCGATCAAATCCTCGATCGTCAGCAAACCATCGACCCCACCATATTCGTCGATCACCAGCGCCATATGGATGCGCTCGCTCTGCATCTTTTGCATCAGCACGCCAATTGGCATCGAGGGCGGCGCGAACAGCAAAGGTCGCACCATCCCCTTTAGGCTGAACCGCGCAGGCGTGCCGTTGAAACCGTACCGCAGCGCCAAATCCTTCAGGTGCACCATGCCCAGCGGTGTGTCCAAGCTGCGGGCGAACACCGGCAGTCGGGTCAAGCCACTGTCTTGGAATACATCCACCAGATCGGGCAGCGAGATATCCGACGCGACCGCCACAATTTCCGCACGCGGCACCGCGACGTCTTCGACCCGCATGTTACGTAAATTGCCCATCCCGATGATGGAGTTGCGCATGTCGCCCGCGCGATGGGGAAGATCGCCGGATACCGGTGCTGGCGGCTTCAGGGCGGCGCGCAGGCGTGCAAACAGCCCAGGAGGTGTCTTGGGTTTCGCGTTGGTGGCAGGCTGAGGATGCGGCAAAAAATTGCTTCCGCCGGGCGGCTGCCCCCCAGAATACCGTCTGTCTGACGGTTCGAATTTACGATCTGTCGGCGCGCTCTGCGCTGCCCCAGATGGAGGCTCAATAACGTCGCCCATCGGTCCTTTCCAAAGGGTCACTTGACCCGTATTTCTTCGTTACAGGATCATCGAACGACCCGTATGTGTATCATATGGGTCCGCCACCCCCAATCTGTCTAGTATTTGCCGCTCTAATGTTTCCATTTGTTCTGCATTGGCGTCGGTATTGTGATCATAACCCAACAGATGAAGCACACCGTGGCATATCAGGTGGGCCAAATGGGTTTCAAAATCCTTACCTTGCTGCATCGCCTCGCGGCTGCAGGTTTCATAGGCCAATGCGATATCGCCCAATTCAGGCGTATCAGGCGGAATCGGCGCCCCCCCTGGCGTTTGGCTTGCGCGGTCATGGCTCGGCCAGCTGAGCACATTGGTCGCGGCAGGCGCATCGCGAAATGCGTTGTTCAGGTCTGCAATCCGCGCATTATCGCAGGCCAGCAGCGCGATTTCATAATTCTGTGGGGCATATCCCAGATGCTCTAACACCGCGTCCGAAACAGTTTCGGCCAAGACGGTCAGGGCGTCGCTGTCCCACAAAGCACTTTCAACCAGAACGTCAATCATTTGAGAAATCCCACAAAGCCGGTGTCAGAGCATGATCTTCGATGAATGCCAACAGCCGCGTCAGGTCGACTCGTCGCCACGCGCGTTTATGAGCGGTCGCGTTGTTGAGGTTCACGGTCGCAAAGACGCTCATAAAGAATTTGCCAATGACTGAGCGCACATAATCCCGCCAGCAAATTTCCAGTGGATAATCGGTAATTCCGTGCGCGACAAGCGCGGCGTGATACGCTTCGACCCAGGCCCGCTCGTTTCGGCGACGCCGGAGGGATGGCACCGATGAAATCAGGAAATACGCCACATCCCAGACGCCCCGCCCCTTGCCAAAAATTTGCCAATCCAGCAGCAATGCGTCGCCATTTCTGCGAAACAGGATGTTGTCGATCTGCGGGTCACGGTGCTGCACTGTCAGGGGGCCGCACTGGTGTAAACTGGCGTAGATCTCGGCATGATGTATGGCGGCGTAATCGCCCAAGGCCCGGAGCCGCTCAGGCAAGGCCATATCAGGCAAAATCTTCCTTAGCGCGTCTGGATAACGGGCCCAAGGGGCGACGAAATCAAAATCTGACAAAACC